>JAAKFP010000227.1 GCA_011065005.1 Chlamydiota bacterium
ATCCCTAGGCATCGATTCAATGCAGGCAATGCAATAAATACACTTGTCTAGATCGATCTGATAGTCATGATCGCAGAGGTAACACCGTTTTCCTTCGCATTGTGCAGTGTCTTTGTCAAAACCAAGCTGTACTTCAGCCTCCATATCGAATCTGTCCTTCAAATCAAGAGTGGGCATTTTCTGCAGTTCAATGAAGTCGTCGCTACGCTCTCGACCCGTTCCCGGCCCTGGAAGTTCCTCGATCGTTACGGCAATCGGCCTAGGTTTCTCCCCTCCTAGATATAGGTGAACCCTCTCCGAAGCTTTTTTTGCATCGGCAACAGCTTCAATGATTGATGTTGATCCAATGCGGAAATCCCCGGCAAAAAAGACATTCCCCTTCTCGAGTTGATACCCTCTTGAAGATTTCCATCCCTCTGCTCCATCGATGGAATCTTCTTCTGCCCGCTGTCCAATGGCAGGGATGAGAAGGTCGGTCTCCAAAATGAACTCCGACCCTTCGATCGGCACAGGCCTTCTTCTTCCACTCTCGTCGGGGCTGCCGAGTTCATTTTTGATCAACTTTATCGCTTTGAGATTTTCCGCATCGTCACGTATCACCTCCACAGGAGAAACGAGGTACATGTCCTTGATTCCCTCTAACTCCATGTCCTCGATTTCGTGTTTGTCGATACTCATCTCCGTCCGCGTACGCCTGTACGCTAGCGTCACATCCTTTGCACCAAGACGCATGGAACTTCGTACACAGTCTACAGCAGTAAAACCCCCACCAATGACGACAACTTTTTCGGGCACCTTTTTCAGCATTCCCTTATTGAAATCCATCATGAAATTAAGGCCGAGATAAACTCCATCGCCCTCTTCACCAGGTATCCCCAAAGAAGAGGGAGTCATCGTTCCCGTAGCGATAATGACAGCATCATACTCGGAGGAAAGCCCACTCACAGTAACATCGACGCCTAAAGCAATCCCTGTTTTCAACGTTATGCCAAGATCAAATATCGAGCGGATATCGAAATCGGTCACTTCTTTGGGAAGCCTGAACCTAGGTATCCCCAAAGTCATCATGCCGCCAGGAATCGCCTCCTTCTCCAAAACGGTAACATCATGCCCCCAAAGCGCTAGCTCGTTGGCACAGGCAAGCCCCGCAGGCCCAGCACCGACAATGGCTACTCTTTTTCCTGTTGAAGGCTTCTTCTTCCATTTCTCGTACACATCAAAGCGACCGAAATCCCACGCCGCCCGTTTTAGGGAACAGATCGAAACAGGCTCGCCCAACCCTTCATACCCATGCCTGCAGGGAGCCTCGCAAGGTTTTGTGCAAACCCTTCCGAGAATGCCTGGAAAAATATTATCCCGTCGGTTGATCTCGTAGCTTTTCGTATACTCTCCACTAACGATAGCCTCAATGTAACCAGGGATATCTGTATTTGTCGGACAGAACGCCCGACAAGGGATATTCTTCTTGAGCCACCCTACATCTTTGCTGTCTTCGGAAACGAAACTAGGCAATACTTCTTCCTCTACTACTTTGAAGGAAAATTTACCCTTTTATATCTTCTTGAAGGGCTTGGAGATCTTCCTCGTGTTCAACTTCATCTTGCAGGATTTCAAGGACCATTTGGTAGGTAATGGGATCTTTATTCTCGGTCAGTTCAAGCAGTTCGCTATACACCCCAATAGCGCACTGTTCTGCCTCAATATTCTGTTCAAGAACTTTTAAGACATGTGGGTCGAGCGGTGGAAGATACCCACAGATGGAAGTTTTCTTCCATTCGTCAGGAGAGAGTAGCGGCGTACCATTCAGCTGGATTATCCTGTCTACTAGCAAACCAGCATGGCGCAACTCATCTCCGGCATGTTCTAGCATTTCCTGGACTATGGCATCTCTCATGGGGCCGGTCACGACCTTTGCGCCGATCCAATACTGATAATAGGCATACCACTCGTCAGCAAGAGCTCGATTCAATTTATTGATTAAATCCTCAACGTCAAGTTTGACAATGGCTCGTCCCTTAGTTCCCATTATATACCCCCTAGATATTGTGGTGTCTTAACCAAGATGTAGTAAATAAAATAATTACTTTCAAGAGATTTTCGTAAGCGTTCAGACCCTGCTTAATAACCGCGAAGGAAGCGAAGAAAAATGTAACCAGGTCCATTTTCTCAGTAATGGGGAAGAATAGGGCCTTTACCTGTTAGGATCGGGTTGGCGTTGATAATATCATCCCAGGATTCTAATTTATCTCTTGTAAAACCTACTTTTGAGTCTGATAATTTATATTTATAAAATAACATTTCCAAGTTTTCCGGTCCTTGGTCGCGTGACCTCGGTGGATATAATTTATTGCCTTTCTTGTTCCTATGATTAGCTATTTTTCCACGAAGATTCGGTATTGGGATCTTCAAAGTGCCACCCCTTCTTTCAAATCTTCTGTTATTCGCAGAGCCATTCCCCCTTAGGGGAATCGTAAAACACGCAGAAGCAAGAACATAGGCACCATCACCATGGGCAGTGGCAACTAAAGTAGGGATATCTTCTTGCCTTTTAAATATTTCAACAGCAATCTGGGTTAACTTTTGGTCAAGCAACCGATCAGCACCTGCAGGGTCTGTACTTGACTCTTGATACTCGACAGCCATATGTAGTTGGGTAGGCTTTCCTCGTTTTGAAGACCGATCTTCTGATGTTTCAGAAATAAATGAACCAGTTTTCGATGGATGACGGTATTGATATTCGAAGATTAGGCGGTGATTTGTCTCTCTGATTCCTACCTCTGTTTGGCAAAGCAATTCGCCTTCTTTATTGCGACGTTGGGTAGCATAGACTGTATAGTCATGTTCATCTAGAATAAATCTTCCTATTTCTCTTTCCGCTTTCAGATCTTGTGGTGCCCCTACATCTGCACGATCTGTCTCCTCTGCCTTTTTCTCTTTCGGATCTTTTGGTACACGTACATCTGGAAGATCTGTCAACGTTGCCTTATGGATATTTGTGAAATGGGAAAGGATAAAAGCAGCAATTTTATAGGCTATTTTTTTCCAAGATGAAGTAATTTTAAGATGCCCTAATCTTTCATCCAAGGAAGAATGTATAAACGCTTCTCCTACCTCTTTGCACTGCTTAGAGACTTGCGAGATATGATGTGATGCCAAGGAATAGTTTGTCCGCTCAGCTTCAGTCCGTTGCGTTGTCTGATCATGTAAGATGTCCATGCCTTTTTTGTACGATTGCATTTCCTTCTCAATGGCTTGGAAATAATTCCCCCTGCATCCTGCGACATATTTGACCCTTTCCCAAAGAGAGGCCGTGGAATCAGGAATGGAATGGGTGAGGCCTGACACGCTCTCTGTTGTAGGGCGCGCAAAATTATCAAAATTTAATGTTGCATCTGCAGGCACTAGTCCAACTTTTGTAAGAGTAGTCATCATGTATTTTTCCTAATATCTCGATAATAAATCATGAAAAACGAGATAGCATTTGTGTCATTCCTCGTCCACTATTTTCAAAAAAAATCATTGCAGAAGTCTTTAATTTCAAATTAAAATTGTATGCTATTTATTTTTACAGTTGACAAGATGAATTGCTTTAGTTAACATCTCATCTTTAAATACTACAAAAACCTTTAATAAATAAGGAGATTTATTATGACTATAAAACGTGTTAATGAAGATATAACTGTACAAGCTGGTGTTGACATAGCTGTGGAGAGTTGTGAAGCCGAAGCGCAAACGATCATCCCCTTTCCTGTAATGGATAGTGAAGCGCGGGCTGAGTTAAGCGATCTTAAAGGAAAGGTTGAAAAACTCGAATTAAAAGAGCTTGTTAAAGATTGCAAGGGAACCGTGAAAAAAGCGGTTAAAGAGCAGCGATCCTTCGTGCAAAGTGAAAAGAGAAAGCTCACTGGCCTTCGCGTGGCAATGGCAGCGTTTATCGCTCTTGTTGTGTTAGGAGTTATAACATTGGCAGTTTTGTTCCCTATCGTCTCAGTTTTAGCAGGCCCTGGAGGGGCTGCACTCCTGCCGGTAGGGATAGCTATGTTTATTGGTGGTATTGCCGGTGGAGATACGGTTTTTGACAAAATCGAGAGTGTAGGCCGCAACTACCAAAAAGCCTCTAAAGATCTCAGCGATAAAGAAATTAAACTTTCGAATCTCAAGGATCCGAGGTTTGTGAAGTTCGCAGAGGCTGTTGAAGAAATTTCTCTGAATGAGAAAACTCTCACTTCCAAGGAACTGCATGATCTCTATTCCAAAGAGAGAAAAGTTGTTGATCTTAGGGGCCAAATCGATATCGTAAAAATGCGTATCGAAGCGGAAAGTAAATCTATCGAATTGGCAAAATCCGGGAAAGAACGGACGAGCCATGAAAAGATACTTGTCGGTCATCGAACCAATCTTCAATCTCTTGATGCTGAAAAGAGTAAATTAGAAGCTGAAGTTAAGAAAGACAAAACAGCACTTAAGGCAATGTCTTAAGTGGGTTTTTCTTAAAATTTTCTCGGGGCCAATTTTTGGCCCCGTTTTTTTTTACCAACGCTGTGGCCAAGTGCATTGAGATTTTGGAGTGCGCGGAGCAATCCGCGCTTTTCGATCCTGAAAGACCTCTTTTAGCTTCGGGTTTTTGGCCTGTGGACGATCCCTAAGAGGATTTTTTGGTATAGAGCGAAGCCTTTGGAGTGCG
>JAAKFP010000228.1 GCA_011065005.1 Chlamydiota bacterium
AATAAGACAAAAAACAGGATGATGATTTATATTAATGTGAATTATTGGAGGCCTGCGGAAAAGAGATATGCTGATTATTTTTATTGATCGTCTATTTATGATCTATATGATCATGTTGTTTGTTAGGATTTTAGGGTCCTGGCTGCCAGAGCTTCAACAGTACCGCTTTATGCATTTTATCTCTTTTTATACAGATCCCTATCTAAATTTTTTCCGAAGATTTATCCCTCCACTAGGAGTCATCGATTTTAGTCCCCTCATCGCCTTTCTATGTCTTGGATTCATCGAGCGACTTGTGAAAGGTTTTATATTTGCCATTTTTTATTGATGAAAAGAAAATCTCTCCCCTTTACGTTTGGAACAAAAACCTTCCCAAACCCAATCTTTTATGCTCCTTTGGCGGGATGTTCCGATTTTCCTTTTCGTCAGATGTCAGCGAAATATCACCCGGGGTTGATGTTTTGCGAAATGGTCAAAATGGATGCTCTTGTTCGGTATGATCAAAACACGCTCCATCTTCTTGATTACCAAAAGG
Source organism: Chlamydiota bacterium (assembly GCA_011065005.1). Classification (GTDB taxonomy): domain Bacteria; phylum Chlamydiota; class Chlamydiia; order Chlamydiales; family Waddliaceae; genus JAAKFP01. Next base: position 536 of record JAAKFP010000228.1, read on the forward strand.
ATATGCGGTCGATCGGAGGGCAGATCTGCGGAAACAACCCAAAGATCGCGGGAAAGGCAGCAAAAATTATTGAAGAGCTGGGGTTTGATGTTGTCGACTTGAATTGTGGATGCCCAGTGGATAAAGTGACAAAAGATGGCAGCGGTTCTGGAATGTTGAAAGATCCAGAGTTAATTGGAGAGGTCTTGGCCAGCATGGTCGCGGCCGTGAGTATACCTGTCACAGTGAAAATACGAGCGGGATGGGATGAGGAGCAAATCAACGCTCCATTGATCACGCAGATTGCCGAAAAGGCTGGGGCTAAAGCAATTACCGTTCACGGTCGCACGAGGCAGCAGGCGTATCGAGGGGTGGCAAAATGGGATCACATTAAAACTTGCAAGCAAGTTGCTAATGAAATTAAGGTGATAGGAAATGGCGACCTCTTTGATGCGCCGGCAGCGAAGAGGATGTTTGATGAGACCGGCTGCGATGCCGTTTTGGTTTCTCGAGGTACGATGGGGCAGCCTTGGATTGTTGAAGATATTTTGAGAGTTCTTGAGGGGCTCCCTCCAATTAAACGGACCACTGAGGATTGTCGGCAGGCATTGTTGGAACATTTGCAGTTGATGACGCAATATTATAGCCAGAGGCAAACGATTTTGAATATGCGGAAGGTGGGTTGTTGGTATATCAAAAAATCTGCACAAACTCGAAGCTTTCGAGGTTTGATCAGCAAAGCTGCAAGCTTGGAGGAGATTCGGGACTTGATTTCTGAGTTTCCGCTATCTGAAGGTTAGAAAGGTGATCTTATGGAAGAGAAATTTTCAACAGAGGATGCTGTGGAATTGCATGCCATCGTTCATGGAAGGGTGCAAGGCGTTTTTTTTAGAGCTGGCACACGAGATATTGCTGTACAGCTAGGAATTACGGGGACAGTAAAAAATTTACCCGATGGAACCGTTGAAATTTATGCACAGAGCACCAGGCAACAGCTCGGTCGTTTGCTGGAGATGTTGCAATCTGATTCTGGTCCTGGGCACGTTTATTCTATAGACAAAGAGTATTCGCCGCCTCTCCGATCTTTCCCCGATTTTCGAGTTACTTATTAGACTGTACTTCACGTAGTTGATTGAGCTTCTTATTCTTAATGACTTGCTACCAATTGTTCAAACACACGTTTTTCTAATGATGGAGAATGAAAAGCAGCATCTACTTCGCTTCCAAGTAAGTACAGTTGTACAAGTTGTGTTTCACGAGGAGTTGAGAATTGATTTGTTACTTCACGTTTAAATTCTTTGAAACCTTCACGAAGAACTTCTGCTGTTTGGTATTGGGGATAATTTTCAAGATCTGCAAGAACGCGCTGAGCAATTTCAGGGGCTTGTTGGACTAATTCTTCAAGTTTTGCGTCTTTTAATTGTCTTAAATCATTCACAAATTGATCATCTGTTTTAGGCTGTATAGGACTAGACATTTTTTTTCCTCCCAATTATATTTCTTTGATATGGCATTCCAAAATATAACATATTTTGGAATTCTGTCAAATAGGGAACATCAGAATTTAGAATATCTTTTAATAGTAATTGTTTTAGCTCCTTTTTAGGGGTTGTTAATATAAAGCCTTGATTGTCAAGGTTTTCTATGCATTTTAATGTAAGGAGTTCACAGGTATTATAAGAACCAAGGGCCAAGAGGTTCAGGGTGTTTAGAAGAAGAATTCGAATCACTAAATTTTCAATTTCTCTTTTTAGAGCTTCAATGCATCTCATTTCTTCTGAAGCGAGGTGGATCCTTTCTGGACGGCCTTCCAATTGAGTTTCGCCTTCCCATTGGATATTTTCTAAGTCGATTGGAAAGATCTCTGGATTAGGGCCATCTAAACCACGAAAAAGTACATTTTCGCAATGAAGATCGCTAATATGTAATTGCGTTAAAATGGCATCTAAATAATCCAATTTTTCAAGCATCACTTTTTGCATGGGTTCATTGTCAATTTCTAAGCGAATACAATTCGCAGCACTACGCCCACGCTTTGATCTTCTTCCATCAATAAATTCCCATAGACTTATCAATCCTAAATCGGCATCTATTTTCCATCCCTCTTTTCGTGATGGGCTAATGATGGTGTATTCGCAAAGGAGATGGGGGGAAGATTTTTGAGACAAGGGAAGTTGGTTGATTTGTTTAAAAAGATCTATCACGCTTTGATCTAAAAGCGCATCTCGAGGTTTGCAGACAAATTTAAATTGTGAGTTGTTTTTAAAAGTAAAACGGACAAGGACTGCAACTTTGCCTCTATTATGTTTTTCTGCATCTTTTTGGATGTATGCAAAATGAACATCTACAACATCTGTAGGTTGGTAGTTACGGCCTAAAAGACCTACTCTTTGAAATTCTTGCATGATACGCTCTTGATTGGCACCTAAAAAAACATCGAGATTTGCTAAAAAAGAGAGTTTGCTTACGGCAGTATTTAAAATTATCGCTCTTTTGCAAACAAAATCTGCATAGGTGCTTTCGGGATTGCTTAAGGAATTAAAATCAACCCTAGAGAGGTCTAATTGTGGATATGTCGTAAAGAGACGATCACCCAACTGTCTAAGTTCGTGCTCTTGTTTTAAATATTGAATTTTTAATTTACGATCATCTTTATTTTGTCTAGAAAGTAAAAAAGATTGTCTAAGTGATAAAAAACGCTCCTCATATATATTCAAATCGTTTTCCAAATCAAGAACGTTTTGATGGTGACCAGGTTTGAGAGGCTTTAATTTTTGGAGCCTTAACTGGCGCAAATCGGATTCCAATCCTATTGTTACTTCATCATCTTTTGGAACGGGCGGATCTAGTGGGGGTGTAGGTGAATATTCTGGATAGTCAGATTTAGGTGGTTTTTGTGGGGGACCTGGAGGGGGTGTGGATTCCATTACGTTGCCTTTTTTTCTAGAGGGCGTTGCAAAACTATGCTGGATCGGTGAAATCGCCTAAAAATCGATTGCACCATAGTTTTGCAACCCCCTCTCTAGATAGAAGGTTTTTTTATTTTTTTTCAATAAAATTATCTGATTAGGTGCCAGGGTCATAAAGGATTGCAGTAGACCCTTACCTTTACTGCATAACAAAGAACCGAAGAATTACCATTTTTTGTAGTTTTAATAAAATTAATAGAAAAATTTATGACTATTGTTTTTTTATTGTTTTGAATGTTGGGAATGGTTATAATAAGCGTATTGTATTTTAAATTATAGAAAAAAGGTAAAAAATTGGAGTGTGATCCAGTTTCGGGATGTGGTCCTATTAATAATTGCGTTCCAAATGTAATGACAGAGATCTTCAGCTACTTATCTGCTGATCAACTAGCTCGAATGAGAGAGGTGTGTCGTCAATGGAAAACCTTAGCAGAGAGAGATTCCCTCTGGGCAGAACATTTGGAGGAGATTGGTTTCAAAAGAGATGCATCTACAGCAGAGGTTCTCCCCAATCATGAGATATATAAAGAAGAATTTACGAACTTGCCGCGGAAATTTACCCGTTCTGGGGGCTTATCTCTTCCATTTGAAAGAGAGTTTTATTACTATCACTATCGTCAATGTACGGGCCGCAATCGTTCTTGTCTCCCACGGACAGAATCTTCTAAGGTGGACTCGGATGGCAATGTTATAACTTATTATAAACACCCCTCTTTTAAGGTGTACAAATCTACCAGAGTGCGTTTTGCTGAGGGACAGTTACACATCGTAAGATTTAATGAGCGGTCTTATCCTATTACAGGGATGTTAGAATGGGTCTTCAATCTCGATTCGCATGAAAAATCTATAGAGTGGAAAGATTGCTTCAAAAAAGCTTATTTCGAATTTCCGGGTTTGCACTGGGAAGAGCCGGGATGGATAAATCGATGCAATAACATAAGGGGCGGACCTGGGGTGAAACGAATGGACCAAAAACAGACAATTTTACTTTCGATAATCCCCGAAGTTTCTTGTCCCAAAAATATAACAACACAAAGACACAAGCACACTTTTACGCATACGTTTTTTTGACAAAAATTAAATTTTGACACTCTTTTCCTTTTCGAAACTTTGAGAAAAAAGAGATGAATAATTGGGCGCGGTAGCGCCGGAAGGTGTAAGCCCCCTGTGGAGCGTTAGCGGAA
>JAAKFP010000229.1 GCA_011065005.1 Chlamydiota bacterium
CATGTTTTTAACCAATTAATTGTTGGTTTATTTAAAAAACAACTATACAACAATAAACTATTACTGTCAACAAGTGTCTTTATTTTTAAAATAAAATATAATCACGGGCATGGGCTTTGTTGCGTAATTCACCACTGAGAACAGTGATCTCACTGTTCTCGGTGGTGAATTGCGCAACAACGTCGAAGGAACTCCTGTTTTTTCTGGAAATTATCGAGAGAATAGTGTATAAAGTATTATACTACGGTATTTTTACGTGTATTTTCTATGTTAAAAAGTATGACGGCATATGGTCGGACTAGCATTAGCTCGCCTCTAGGACGTTTTGTTGCTGAAATCCAGTCGGTAAATCGTAAATATTTGGAAGTTAACGTTCATTTGCCAAGCGAACTCTCCTTCTTTGAAACGGACGTTCGGAAATGGATCGCCTCAAAAGTAAACCGAGGAAAAGTCACAGTAAAAATTTCGGCGAAATTTGAAAATGAGATCCCTTTATCTGTCTCTCCAAACCTTCTCCTGGCCCGACAGTTGTGGTCTGCTTGGAGTGAAATTGCCAAAGATCTAAAACTTGAAGGAGGGGAGAGTCTCTCTTTGGAAATGCTGACCAAAGAGGCTGGCATCATTACCTATCAAGAGGAGCTTGAGGATGAAGGGAAGTATCGCGCAGTCCTTTCTCAAGTGGTTTCGGAAGCTTTAGAGGCTTTTGATGAGATGAAGGGCAAGGAGGGGGGCACCATACAAGAGGATTTTCTAAAGCGTCTCTCTGATCTAAAAACTATGATCTCGAAAATTGAAAAACTCACCGAAGGCAACGTCAAGCGATACCGTGAAAAGATCAAGAAACAGATTGAAGAGGTTCTTCCCGGCGCCGTCGATAATGAGGATCGTATTCTTCGAGAAATTTGTCTCTTTGCGGACAAAGTTGATATCTCTGAAGAGATCACCCGTTTCCATTCTCATATCGACCAGTTTTCTCAACTTTTACAAGGGGGGACTGAAGGGATAGGAAAGACCTTGGAGTTTATTCTCCAAGAGCTCCAGCGGGAGACAAATACGATCGGCTCGAAAACATCGGAAATTGAAACTTCTAAACTCGTCGTAGAAATGAAGAGTGAAATAGAGAAAATTCGTGAGCAGGTACAAAACGTTGAGTAGTATGCAAAAGTTATTGGGCAATCTAAAGAGAGGCTTACTTTTTGTGTTGAGTGCTCCTGCTGGCTCGGGAAAAACAACCCTCACCGAGATGTTGGTAAAGGAGTTTCCCTGCGTTGTTGAAAGCATCTCTTTCACTACACGTCAGCCCCGAGGCAAGGAGGTTGATGGGAAACATTATTTCTTTATTTCCAGGGAAGAATTTCAACGTAAGATCATAGAGGGGGAGTTCCTCGAGTATGCAGAGATTTATGGCGATTACTATGGCACCTCCTGGAAATGGGTTGAAGAGCAAAGAAATCAGGGGAAGCACGTGGTCCCGGTTATTGACACACAAGGTGCTGCACAGGTAAGAGAAAAATGCCTTGCGACATTTGTGTTCATATTGCCACCATCCCTGGAAGCTTTACGTGAGAGGCTGACTAAACGGAAAACAGAGAGCCCAGAAGAGATCGGAAAGCGTCTTAATTGGGCGAAGAAGGAGATCGAAGAGAGCAAAAAGTACGATTATGCCATTGTAAATCATGATTTAGAAACATCATATCAAGTTCTAAAAAGCATTTTTATTGCTGAGGAACATCGAAGAGTTAAACAAGAGTATTAAGGAGAATAAATGGAACTAAAAGAACACTATACAAATGAGGAACTTTGCAGCAAATTTGATAATCAGTTTAACCTTGTCAACTATGCGATTGGCCTAGTTGGTGAGATGATCAGGACGGGTCGTGAACCTCGAGTGAAATCCGAAACAGAGAATCCTGCTTTACTCGTTTTGGAGGAAATTCTTGCTGGGAAAGATAAGTTAGAAGAACGTCCCGTAGAGGAAAAGACTCCATTAAAAAGCAGTGCTGAGGTGAGTACCACAGAAGTGGTCAAAGAAAGTGTGATAGAAGAAGTCGAGGAAGGCGATAAGGTCCTGTCTGAGTAATGAAATTCTGACCATGACATTTTCTTTACTAGCAGTCCTTACCTACCAAGACATCGTTTATTTCGGTGCTGCATTGTCACTGGTCTTTCTTGCTCTATCAGCCAGTTTTTACTTCGGCTGGTGGATGAGTCGACGTTCTGTGTGTCCTTGCCCCTATACAGGTCATCCACTGCGTCTAGGCTCGGACTTGCGCTACTACACCATAGAGAAAGTGCTGCGATTTCTCTATGACATGCACGATTATAACAATCGGATGTTTGATCTAAATCACGCAGCTGTCTGTAGGGAAACAGGGAGAATTTTTTCTGAAGCCATTACATGGTATGATCGAATTAAAGTGGATTGGAATTTTTTACAAAAAAGGTATCCCGGGAAGTTTGTCTCTTGGGGAAGCCTCTCTGTGGAGCAAAAGGTGATCATTAAAGACAAGCATCACTCTTTAAAAGGTTTCCAAACGGAATTCTCGTCCCCAACGCCTTCTCCGCGACAGATTGCACCAGAATACATATATACCAAGCCGGGTCCGCTCTATGTCGATATTGACACGGGTGTGCTTCTAGGATGGAAAATCGTACCCGATACCGAACTAGAAGTGCTGATCGTACAAAAACCTGTCGAAGAGTATTTACCCGGAATTCATAAGAAGTACTAGATATGACAAAAAAAGTGTTAATCACCTCCGCATTACCCTACGCAAACGGCCCTCTACATTTTGGACATATCGCCGGAGCATACCTCCCAGGGGATTGCTATGCACGGTTTCAGCGGTTGATACAGAATGATGCCCTCTACATCTGTGGTTCGGACGAATATGGCGTCGCCATCACTCTAAGTGCAGAATTGGCCGGAAGAACTCCCAAAGAACATGTCGATATCTATCATCAAGTGAACCTCGACCTTTTCAAAAAACTAAATTTCTCCTTCGACCACTTTTCTCGAACGACGTGGGATGGTCATTCAATCCCTGTGCACCAATATTTCCTTGAACTACTAGAAAATGGCTATATCGAAGAAAAAGTTACAGACCAGCTTTACTCAGAAGCAGATCAACGATTTCTCGCGGACCGCTATGTTGTAGGAACATGCCCAGGGTGTGGTTATGAGCAGGCAAGAGGAGATGAATGCACAAAATGCGGCGCTAGCTATGAAGCTACAGATCTAAAAAACCCTCGATCAAAGGTTTCAGGGGCATCGCTATCTTTAAAATCCACAAAACACTGGTTTTTACGTTTAGACAAATTCAAAGACCGATTGATGGAATGGATAGAGTCCAAGGAATGGAAGCCAAATGTTATGAATTTTGTGAAAGGATACATCAAAGAGCTTCATCCTAGAGCGATCACACGCGATTCAGATTGGGGGGTTCCTGTCCCTTTACCTAATACCGAAGGCAAAGTGCTTTATGTATGGTTTGAAGCATGCATAGGCTATATCTCCGCGACTATGGAGTGGGCACAGAAGATTGGTGAGCCTGAGAAATGGAAAGAGTACTGGTTTGACCCCGAAACCGAGTTCGTCAATTTTATTGGTAAGGACAACATTCCCTTCCACGCGGTGATTTTCCCGTCAATGACTCTAGGGCAAAATCAACCTTACAAGATCGTAGATCAACTGCCAGCCAATGAATTTTTCATGCTCGAAGGTCGACAGTTTAGCAAATCGGATGGCTGGTACATAGATCTCGAAGACTTTTTTAACCGCTATACTACAGATCAGATTCGTTATTCCATCGCAGCCAATGCCCCAGAAACATCTGACTCCGAGTTCACATGGCACGATTTCCAGAAGAGATGTAACGCAGACCTCCTAGGAAAATATGGGAATCTCGTCAACAGAGTCCTTGTCTTCGCTAATAAACAATGTGGGGGCACCGTATCAGAAATCGAAGATCTGCAATCCATAGATGAGGAGTTCCTCGCGGCCATTAAGAGCCTCATCCAACAGGCCTACGAAAGCTATGACAACTTTAAACTGCGACGCGCCACGCAGGTGATCATGGAACTTGCCCAGCATGGAAATGCCTATTTCGACACAAAACAGCCCTGGAAAGCTGCTAAAAGCCCAGAAACGCGACCCTCCATGGAAACAACGGTAGCCTGCTGTTTGGAATGCATTAAAGCACTGGCACTAATTTCGTCTCCCATCATCCCGGAAACAGCCAACTCCATCTGGCATATGCTTGGCTTCAAGAAAATACTTGAAGAAACCAATTGGCAACAAGTGGCAGAAACACCCCTCCCTTCCGGTCAAAGTCTACAAAATCCAACCATCCTCTTTCAAAAGATCGAAGACGCTCAAATCGAAGAAGAGCTCGATAAGCTCAATAACATGGGAAAGAAAGAGGTCTAGAGAGGTAAAACGCAGAGGAGCAGAGACGCAGAGAAAAAAGAGAATAATTCTCTTTTTTCTCTGCGCCTCTGTTTCTCTGCGTTTTTTCCTCTCAAACCTCTGTCCTCATCTACTTTTTCTGTTCTGGCAATAACGAAATGTCCCCATCCGGAGCAATTTCCAAACGTCCCCTTTTGAATAAAACAAGCCTTCTGAGCCAGGATAAATAACATCTGGTTACTGAACGCTTGAGGGAGCA
>JAAKFP010000023.1 GCA_011065005.1 Chlamydiota bacterium
ACGTTGTAACTGTAGAAATGTCACCCTATGACCTCAGTAAAGCCCGCATCATTTACCGACAAAAGTAAGAAAACCGTGAAAAAATTGATAAATGCTGTTGATTTTTTATATCTAACATTCTACAATTACAAGCTTTCGAGTAAAAAATAAGTTAGATAGGGTGTTCCTATTTAGAATTTCTTGCCCAGATAGCTCAGTGGTAGAGCACTTGCATGGTAAGCAAGCGGTCGTAGGTTCAAGTCCTATTCTGGGCAAAAGGCTAGAATAAAGTTAACAATTAACAAGAAAGATACCGGAGATTAACGGAGGAAGCAAAATATGGCTAAAGAAGTTTTTAAACGAACAAAGCCTCATATCAATATCGGAACCATCGGTCACGTTGACCACGGAAAAACTACACTTACCGCTGCCATAACAAAAGTTTTGGCATCGAAAGGCGGTGCAGCTTTCCGTCCTTTTGAATCGATCGATAACACGCCTGAAGAAAAACAGCGTGGTATTACCATTAACTCATCGCACGTCGAGTACGAGACGGATAGCCGCCACTACGCTCACGTGGACTGCCCTGGACACGCCGACTATGTGAAAAACATGATCACCGGTGCTGCCCAGATGGATGGCGCTATCCTCGTGGTTGCCGCCACAGATGGTGCTATGCCTCAAACCCGTGAGCATATCTTGCTCGCACACCAAATGCAGGTGCCAAACATCGTCGTATTCCTCAACAAATGCGATATGCTTGGAGAAGATGACGAAGAGCTGCTTGACCTCGTCGAACTCGAACTGCAAGAACTTCTTGAGGCCAAAGGATACACCGATTGCTCAATCATCAGAGGATCCGCACTAAAAGCCCTTGAGGGCGATCCAAAAGAAGAAGAAGCTATCCTTAAACTCATGGAAACCGTTGACGAGAAGATTCCTACACCCGAGCGTGACGTTGATAAACCATACCTCATGCCCATTGAAGACGTCTTCTCAATATCTGGACGCGGTACCGTTGCAACCGGTAGAGTTGAACGTGGAGTTGTCAAACTTAACGATAAACTCGAAATTATTGGATTTACCAATACAAGAGACACCGTTGCTACCGGCCTAGAAATGTTTAACAAAATTCTAGACGAAGCACGCGCTGGTGAGAACGTCGGCGTTCTGCTCCGAGGTATCGATAAAGATGATGTGCAACGTGGTATGGTATTAGCTGCACCAAAAACCTGCACACCTCACACAAAATTTAAGGGCCCTGTGTACATTCTGAAAAAAGAGGAAGGCGGACGACACAAACCATTCTTTACAGGATATCGTCCACAGCTCTACATCAGAACAACAGACGTTACAGGCACCATTAAACTTCCTGAAGGAGTCGAAATGGTTATGCCCGGCGACAATGTGGAGATTGAGGTCACCCTTATCTCCCCAATCGCAATGGAAAAAGGAATGCGTTTCGCCATCAGAGAAGGTGGAAGGACCATCGGTGCAGGTACTGTATCCGAAATTATTGAGTAAACGAGGTGCGTGCCAACGCATTTTCTTAACATTACGTTCAGGGTTCCAATGCCCTGAACATAGATGGGTGTGTAGCTCAGCTGGTAGAGCAGCGGTCTCCAAAGCCGCCGGTCGGGGGTTCGAATCCCTCCGCACTCGTCATGAGTACGGCGACTCAATAAATGGCATGAGATAATAGTAGGAGATTTGGACGGTGAGAGTACAAGCTATGGAAGAGAAAAGAACACAAAATTCCGAACAAGTAAACGCGAAGAAAATCTTTGATTTCATTAGCGATATTAAGTCGGAATTTAAGAAAATTAGCTGGACCAGCCGTGAAGAACTTATAGTTTATACTAAAGTTGTCGTGGGTGCAACATTCGTCTTTGGCTTTGGCGTTTATTTAATGGATGTTTTCTTCCAGAATTTTCTCGCCGGACTAAACATCGCTCTAAGAGTAATTACTGGATAGACACTGAAGAGGTTTTATAGCAATGCATAATTGGTACGTCGTACACACACTCTCTGCACACGAAAAGAAAGTCAGAAAGGTCCTACTAGATCAAAGAGATCTAAAGGGAATGCTCGATATCATTGCTGAAGTCCTTTTACCCGTTGAGAATGTGTCAGAAGTGAAAAAAGGACTACAAAAAATTGTTGAAAAACGGATGTGGCCGGGGTATCTCCTCGTCAAAATGATCTTGACGGACGACTCTTGGGCATATGTCAAAAATACTCAAGGTGTGATTGATTTCCTAGGTGGAGATAAACCCACACCACTAACAGAAAAAGAAGTGGACGAAATACTTTCAGATATCGAAGAGAAAAAACAAAAAGTTATACAAAAGCATCAATTTGAAGTCGGAGATTCCGTAAAAATTGTTGATGGCGTTTTCGTGAACTTTATCGGTACTGTCACCGACGTGCAGCATGATAAAGGGCGATTAAGTGTATTGTTATCCATTTTTGGAAGAGATACCCGGGTCGATGACCTCGAATTTTCACAAATTGAAGAGACTGATGAAGATGACGAAGGCGTATAACCTGTCGTAGGATTCCAAACCGGACGACATAATAGCAAAGGGAACAACAATGGCAAAGAAGGCAAAGAAAGTTGAAAAAATTATAAAACTACAGATTCCAGCTGGAAAGGCTAATCCAGCACCGCCAATAGGCCCAGCTCTTGGTGCTGCAGGAGTAAATATTATGGTCTTCTGCAAGGAATTTAATGCAAAAACGCAAGAAATGGCTGGAGATATCTTGCCGGTAGTGATCACTGTCTACCAGGACAAATCGTTCACCTTTATTTGCAAGAAACCACCAGTCGCCGAAATGCTAAAAAAGGCTTTAGGGATAGAAAAAGGGTCTGGGGTTCCTAACCGCGATAAAGTGGGAAAGATCACAAGAGAACAGGCAAAAAAGATCGCAGAAGAAAAGATGAAAGATTTCAATGCTAGAGACCTAGACGCTGCTATCAATATCGTTTTGGGCACAGCAAGGTCTATGGGCATAGATTTAGAAACCGTAGAGGCTTAAGACAATTAAACCACTGCATAACAATAACACTTAAACAAAAGGAAACTATGGGTCGCCTAAGTAAAAGATTTCGGGAGATAGCCAAAACGTTCGATTTCGCTGAGAAATTCGGCGTTGAAGAAGCTGTCGACAAACTGAAGCAATTCCCACCGGTCAAGTTCGACCAATCTGTGGAAATTGCACTAAAACTAGGTGTGGACCCCCGTAAATCAGATCAGAACGTTCGTGGAACTGTGTCACTACCGAATGGCACAGGGAAGACATTGTGCATACTTGTCTTCACTCGCGGGGAAAAAGTGCAGGAAGCACTCGACGCTGGTGCAGATTACGCGGGTTGCGAAGAATACTTTGAGAAAGTTAAAGGTGGATGGACCGATTTCGATGCCGTAATCGCTACACCAGACATGATGCGTGATGTCGGTAAGCTAGGTAGAGTTCTAGGTCCCCGAGGGCTCATGCCCACTCCAAAAGCCGGCACTGTGACCACTGAGGTCGCAAAGGCGGTAACAGAGCTTAAGGGAGGAAAGATTGAGTTTAAAGTTGACAAATATAGTGTGATCAACTGCGCAGTAGGGAAGATATCATTTTCTGCTGAAAAACTTGTTGAAAACATCAAAGTATTCATGGAGGCAGTACAACGTGCAAAACCGGCCAGCGCAAAAGGTCACTATTTGAAGTCGTTGGTACTTTCTACCACAATGGGTCCAGGCCTTAAAATTGAACTTCGCACTGTCGAATCTACATAAGGAGTAGCAAAAATGAGACCAGAAAAACAACTCCTATTAGATGAAATCGAGGGTCAGATTAAGCAGAATGGATCCTTTGTGATCATGAGCTATTTTGGACTGGATGCAAATACAGTAACGGACTTTCGCCATACTATTGCAGAATTAGGTGGGGATGTAGAAGTTACTCGCAAGAGAATCCTAATCAAAGCAGCTCAAACTGCAGGCATCGAACTCGACATCAACACATTGCCAGGGCACATTAGCCTAGTATTTACTGGTGAGGATGCCGTTCAAACAGTAAAAGCGGTTTTCAAACTAAGAAAAGACACAGATAAAGCTGTGGAAGTGCTAGGCGGACGATTCGATGGTCAGCTCTTAAATGGAGAAGAAGTCGAGAAATTGTCTAAACTGCCTGGAAAAAACGAAATGCGTGCACAGCTTTTGAGCGTGTTCGAAGCTCCTATGTCACAGACTGTGGCGGTTATGGAGTCTTTGTTGTGTAGCGTTTTGCATTGCTTGGAAAATAAATCTAAGGAAGAAAGTTCCAACTAAGAAAAGTTAAAAAATCAATATTTTTTGAAATTAAGAGAGGTAAAACCGTGAGTGCAAAGATTGAAGAAATTGTAGATCAACTCAGCAAGCTTAGTGTGTTAGAAATGTCTGAGTTAAAGAAAGCTCTTGAAGAACATTGGGATGTAACAGCAGCAGCGCCCGCAGCCGTTATGGCTGCAGCACCCGCAGCTGGAGGTGAAGCGCAAGCTGAAGCCGAAGAAGCTACGGACTTCCAAGTTACTTTGGAAGGATTTCCTACTGACAAGAAAATAGCCATAATCAAAGTGGTTCGTGAAGTCACTGGATTAGGACTTAAAGAGGCTAAAGAATTAGCTGAATCTGCACCAAAAGTCTTGAAAGAATCTGCTCCTAAAGCTGAAGCCGAGGAAATCAAGAAGAAGCTCGAAGATGCAGGAGGAAAAGCCTCTTTAAAAGGATTGTAAAATTAATGCAGCGTAGCAATGAGGTTGGGAAAAATTAGAGATTTGGAGATTTTTGAAAGATTTTTTTGCCAGATCGAAAAACTGAAAATCAGTTATGCTCCTAAGAGTAGGTGGTTTGAGGTTTTATCGATATGGTGGGAAAAGAATTAAAAAGCTTCCATCTGTAATTTTTCCCCAACCTCAGTGGGTTGCCTTGTCACCCTTGCTTCGCTGCTAGTGATAAACACAGGAGCATGAAGCATTTTATGCACCTGAGTTTACCTCTATTTACTTAAAATCGTACATTTACCAGGGAGCCCCTTATAATGTTACAAAGGCCACGAAAACGTGTCGGTTTTGCCGAAAAGGAAGATATTATAGATCTGCCTAATTTGATTGAAATACAACTTAAGTCGTTCAGTCAATTTTTACAGATGGATCTGTTCCCTGAAGAAAGGGAGAACATCGGATTGCAAGAGGTGTTCAATGAAATCTTTCCGATAAAATCCTATGATGAAAAAACCATCTTGGAGTTTGTCTCATATAGTCTAGGCGTTCCCAAGTATTGCCCAGAGGAGTGTATCCGTAGGGGGATCACCTATAATGTAACCTTGAAGGTGCAGTTTCGGTTAACGGACGAAACAGGAATCAAAGAGGAAGAGGTCTACATGGGAACCATACCCATTATGACCGAGAAGGGTACTTTTATCATAAATGGCGCCGAAAGGGTTGTCGTTTCCCAACTTCATAGATCCCCTGGTATCTGCTTTGAGCAAGAACGACACCCACGAGGGAATATCATCTATTCATTCCGCATCATTCCTTATCGAGGAAGTTGGCTAGAAGGGGCTTTCGATACAAATGACCTTATTCACATTTACATAGATAGAAAAAAGAGACGCCGAAAGATTTTGGCAACAACATTTATTCGTTCTCTAGGATATTCCACAAATGCCGATATCATCGAAGAGTTTTTTAGCACTAGAAAAGTCAAAATCAAATCACAAAAAGAATTTGAAAAACTCGTTGGAAAAATCCTCGCCGAAGATGTGATCGATGAAGAAAGTGGACTACTCTTTGGTAAGGCTGCAGAGAAACTTACAACAGCAATGCTGAAAAGAATGCTAGATGCCGGAATTGGAATTGTTCGAATCGCTGAAGATGCTGATGAAAACAGTCCTGTCATCAAGATGTTAGTGAAAGATCCGACCGATTCCTATGAGTCTGCGTTGAAAGATTTTTATCGGAAAATTAGACCAGGGGAACCTGCAACATTATCCAACGCTCGTTCCGCTATCATGCGTCTTTTCTTCGATCCGAAACGGTATAACCTTGGACGAGTTGGCCGCTATAAACTAAACTCAAAACTTGGTCTCGAAGTTGTTGATGAAACTTTGCAGGTCGTAACCCTCATGAAAGAAGATGTCGTCAACGCGTTAAAATATCTCATCCGACTACGTGAAGGGGATGAAGATGCATTCGTCGATGACATTGACCACCTCGGAAACAGAAGGGTTCGTTCTGTAGGAGAACTCATACAAAATCAATGCCGTATTGGTTTGGCAAGAATGGAAAAAATCATCCGCGAGAGGATGAACCTCTTCGATTTTTCCTCCGACACACTAACACCTGGAAAGATCGTTTCCGCTAAAGGCCTCTCTGGAGTGCTTAAAGACTTCTTTGGCCGCTCTCAGCTTTCTCAGTTTATGGATCAAAATAATCCCATTGCTGAGTTGACCCACAAGAGACGTCTCTCTTCCCTTGGACCCGGCGGCTTGAACAGAGATCGTGCTGGTTTTGAAGTGCGTGACGTACACCCAAGTCATTATGGTAGGATTTGTCCCATTGAAACACCGGAAGGACCAAACATTGGGTTGATAACCTCTCTTTCATCTTTTGCTAAAATCAATGAGTTTGGATTCATCGAAACTCCTTACCGCATTGTCAAGGATGGGGTTGTCACAGACGAAATCGAATATATGACCGCAGACCGAGAAGAGCGTTGTGTCATAGCTCAGGCTTCAGCTTCTTTGGATGAATTCAAAATGTTTAAGGAAGACCTCTGTTGGGCGAGATATCGTGGAGAACCTCTAGAGATCGATTCCGCAAGAGTAACCCATATGGATGTCTCTCCTAAGCAACTTGTGTCGATAGTAACAGGTCTGATTCCATTTCTTGAGCACGATGACGCTAACCGTGCTTTGATGGGATCAAATATGCAACGGCAAGGTGTTCCATTGTTGCAGCCACAAGCACCAATTGTAGGAACAGGCCTAGAAGCTAGAGCTGCACGTGACTCTGGCGCTGTAATTATTGCGGAGGAAGAAGGTGTTGTAGACTTTGTTGATGGGCAGAAGATTGTGATCTCCCCGAAAAAGAATCCTTTGGAGAAAAAAACCTATAAGCTTAAGAAATTTATTCGTTCAAACGCCGGTACTAGCATTAACCAAATTCCCCTTTGCCGAATTGGAGATAAAGTCAAAGCTAATGACGTTATCGCTGATGGCCCAGCGACAGATAGAGGTGAAATAGCACTCGGAAGAAACGTCCTTGTCGCTTTCATGCCTTGGATGGGTTACAACTTTGAAGACGCGATTATCATCTCGGAAAAGCTACTCCGAGAAGATGCTTATACCTCCATCTATATCGAAGAATTTGAACTAACCGCTCGAGATACAAAGCTTGGTAAGGAAGAGATCACTTGCGATATCCCGAATGTTTCTGAAGAGGCCCTTGTCAATTTAGCCGATGATGGAATTATTCGCATCGGCGCAGAGGTCAAACCCGGAGATATCCTCGTTGGAAAGATCACACCAAAGTCTGAAACAGAATTAGCACCGGAAGAGCGCTTGCTTCGGGCAATTTTCGGTGAAAAAGCCGCTGATGTGAAAGACGCTTCACTTATTGTCCCTCCAGGAACGGAAGGGGTGGTCATGGATGTGAAAGTCTTTAGTAGACGCGATCGCCTTTCAAAAACAGACGAAGAGCTTATTGAAGAGGCCTCCAAACTAAAAGAGATTCAGCGTGAATACAAGCAGAAGCGAGCTGAACTCAGAATGGAACGCCACGAGCGAATTGGAGCTCTCCTTTTAAATGACCCAGCGCCAGGAACAATGGTGCATCGCAAAACCGCTGAAGTAATTATTGAAGAGGGAACCATCTTAACACAAGAAATGATCGAGATCCTCGAAGATGAAAATATTGAAGACCTCTTGATGCCTGACAACGAAGTGTATCGCACTCTTAAAAAGCTTATTCATGATTACGATGTCGCTTTGCAAACACTAGAAATCCAGTATAAAACACAAATGGAACACCTGCGTAAAGGAGATACCGACCTAGAGCCAGGAGTGATTAGACAGGTTAAGGTCTATGTCGCATCAAAAAGGAAGCTGCAAGTTGGTGATAAGATGGCCGGACGCCACGGAAATAAAGGGGTGGTCTCCAATATTGTCCCAGAAGCGGATATGCCTTTCCTCTCGAGTGGACAAACAGTGGAAATCATCCTTAATCCTCTGGGTGTGCCTTCTCGTATGAATATGGGACAGCTCTTTGAAACACATTTGGGCTTCGCAGCTAAACTTAAGGGGGTCTACATCAAGAGCCCAGTATTTGAAGGATTTCCTGAAGAACAGATTTGGAAGATGATGAAAGAACAGGGCCTCCCGGAAGATGGTAAGTTTTTCCTTCAGGATGGACGTACTGGAGAACGCTTCGATAGCCCCGTCGTTGTCGGATATATCTATATACTGAAGCTTAGCCACCTTGTCGCGGATAAAATCCACGCTCGAGCTGTGGGTCCCTATTCGTTAGTTACACAACAGCCTTTGGGTGGTAAAGCTCAAATGGGTGGGCAGCGTTTCGGAGAGATGGAAGTATGGGCAGCAGAAGCCTATGGGGCTGCGCATCTGCTCCAAGAATTGCTAACTGTAAAATCTGATGATGTATCAGGGCGTACACGTATCTACGAGTCAATTGTGAAAGGGGAAAATATTTTGAAAGCAGGTACTCCGGAATCGTTTAACGTTCTAATTAAAGAGATGCAAGGTTTATGCCTTGATATCAGATCGGAAATAGTTGAAGAACAAGAGTTATAAGAATTACTTTAGAACAGGTTAGATCAGGATAGGCTTCAAACGGGTCAACAAGAAGCCTGCGGTTAGAACCTGTTTTTACAACATGAGAGAGGTTAATTGCATGGAAGACCAAAAGGAACGCGAGGCAGGATTTGATAAGCTAACCATCAGAATTGCCTCTGATGCTGTCATCCGCAATACATGGTCTCGCGGTGAAATAAAGAAACCGGAGACGATAAATTATCGGACCTTTAAGCCGGAGAAAGGGGGTCTCTTTTGTGAGAAGATCTTTGGTCCTACTCGCGATTGGGAGTGCGCATGTGGAAAGTATAAGAAAATCAAACATAAAGGGATTGTTTGCGATCGCTGCGGCGTTGAAGTTACGCTCTCTAAGGTCAGACGTGAACGTATGGCCCATATTGAACTCGCAGTACCAGTCGTTCATATATGGTTTTTCAAGACGATGCCTTCCAGAATTGGAAATGTGCTTGGCATCTCCACCACAGACTTGGAAAGGATCATCTATTACGAAGAATATGTCGTTATCGATCCCGGCCACACCGATCTAGAAAGGAAACAACTCTTAAACGACCTCGAATATAGGGAAGCTCAAGAAAAATGGGGACGCGATGCCTTTGTAGCAAAGATGGGGGGAGAAGCAATATTCGACCTGCTAAGTTCCGAGGACCTACAAATTCTTCTTGTCGATCTCAAAGATAAACTTCGTCGCACTAAGTCGCAACAAGCACGAATGAAATTAGCAAAGCGTCTGAAAATCATCGAAAGCTTTGTTAGCTCTGCCAATACTCCTCAATCGATGGTCATGTCTTGTGTTCCGGTTATACCGCCAGAACTCAGACCACTTGTACCTCTTGACGGGGGAAGATTCGCGACCTCAGACCTCAATGACTTATACCGCCGTGTCATCAACCGTAACAACCGTCTCAAGGCCATCCTTAAACTCAAAACTCCAGAAGTCATCGTCCGCAATGAGAAGCGCATGCTTCAAGAGGCGGTTGATGCATTATTCGACAATGGACGACATGGCCACCCAGTGATGGGCGCAGGAAATCGACCTCTAAAATCCCTATCAGAAATGCTCAAAGGAAAACAAGGACGTTTCCGTCAAAATCTCCTCGGTAAGCGTGTCGACTACTCTGGACGTTCTGTGATTATTGTAGGACCGGAATTAAAGTTCAATCAGTGCGGTCTTCCTAAGCTTATGGCTCTAGAACTCTTTGAACCGTTTATTGTGAAACGTTTGAAAGATTTGGGTTATGTGTACACCATTCGCTCAGCGAAAAAGATGATTCAAAGGCAAAGCACAGAAGTGTGGGATGTCTTAGAAGAGATCATTAAAGGGCATCCAGTGTTACTAAACCGTGCGCCGACGTTGCACCGATTAGGAATTCAAGCATTCGAGCCCATCCTAATCGAAGGTAAGGCGATAAGAATTCACCCGTTAGTATGCGCGGCATTTAATGCTGACTTCGACGGTGACCAGATGGCCGTATACATTCCCTTATCAGTAGAAGCACAAATTGAAGCTAAACTTCTGATGATGGCACCCGACAATATTTTCCTTCCTTCCTCAGGAAAACCCGTCGCAGTTCCCTCTCAAGATATGACTCTCGGCCTCTACTACTTAATGTGCGACCCTATGTATATTCCAGAGGAGCATGATAAAAAAATCCGGATCTTCCGCGACGCTGAAGAAGTCTTGATGGCGTTGCATGCCAGTGGGAGTTATAGCTGGTTTGATGTGCCGAAAGAAACAAAGGAGCAAGAGCGCTCCTATTACACTCGAGGGATTCGCATCCATGAACTTATTAAGGTGCGCACAAAGAATGGAATCATTGAAACAACTCCCGGGCGCGTAATTTTTAACACAATTGTTCCTGAGGAGCTCGGGTTTCAGAATTATAGCCTCCCCAAAAAGAAAATGGGCGAGCTCATCATGGAGTGCTACAAAAAAGTCGGATTAGAGAAAACCGTTCGTTTCCTCGATGATCTAAAAAATCTTGGCTTCACAGAAGCAACACGCGCAGCTCTTTCCATGGGCGTTCGGGACGTGTGTATTCCTGAAAACAAACAAGAGATTATAGACGAAGCCCATGAACGTGTAGCGCAGGTCAGAAAGCAGTACGAAGACGGAATTATTACTGATGGGGAGAGAGCATCCAAAACAATTAGCATCTGGACAGAAGTTTCGGAGACATTGTCAGAGAGCCTCTTCGAAATGATCAGCAAAACCCATAAGGGGCAAAAGAATCCTCTGTATCTTATGATGGATTCCGGCGCTCGAGGGAATAAATCTCAGATTCGTCAGCTCGGAGCCCTCCGAGGACTTATGGCGAAACCTTCAGGAGCTATCATTGAGTCACCCATTACCTCTAACTTCCGTGAGGGACTGACCGTCCTTGAATATTCGATCTCTTCTCACGGTGCCCGAAAAGGTTTGGCTGACACCGCCTTGAAGACTGCAGACTCCGGATACCTGACACGACGTCTTGTTGACGTATCTCAAGATGTGATTATCACCGAAGCAGACTGTGGAACTCTCAATGGAATCGAAGTTTCATCGATTAAACAAGGACAGGAGGAACTCCTACCATTAAAAGATCGAGTTTTTGGGAGAACTGTCTGTGATGATATTTTTCTTCCAGGTGACAATACCCAAGTCCTAGCTAAGACAGGAGATATTCTTACAATTAAACAGGCGGAAGCGATAGATGATGCAGGAATTGAAACGATAAAGATTCGTTCTGTGTTAACCTGTGAAACACGTCGTGGTGTATGCCAAAAGTGCTATGGTGTCAACCTCGCAAACGGTCGTAACATCAACCTTGGTGAGGCTGTAGGGATTATTGCTGCGCAGTCCATTGGTGAACCTGGTACGCAGCTAACAATGCGGACCTTCCACCTTGGCGGTATTGCTTCTGCTGTTCTTAGCCCCGAATTAGAATCCGAACATGAAGGAATTCTTGTCTATACAGACCTCAGAACGGTGAAAAATGAGGAAGGGTATTGGATCGCTTTAAATAAGTATGGAAGCTTAAACATCATTCGTGATGAAGGGCGTGATCTTGAGGAATGTAAAAGCCTCCTTTCTACAAAGTCTATAGAACCCCTTCAAACTTTTAATGTGGAGTTGGGAACAAGGATCCTTATCGAAGATGGTGCAAAAGTCAAAGTAGATCAGACGATTGCTCAATGGGAACAGCATAATATTCCTATCATTTGCGACCGCCCCGGCTACTTGAAGTATGAAGATCTTGTTGAAGGGATCTCTACAGAACGAGAGGTCAATAAGCAAACAGGACAGCTCGAGCTGATTGTGAAGCAACACCGCGGGGAACTTCATCCTCAGATTTTGGTATACACCGATAAAGATTTCAAAGAACTCGTCGGAACCTATCCAATACCTTCCGGAGCGTTGATCTCTGTCGAAGAGGGACAATTTGCTGCAGCCGGGACCATGCTGGCGAGATTGCCGCGCGGTGCCTTGAAAACTAAGGATATCACGGGAGGTCTTCCTCGAGTCGCTGAACTGTTTGAGGCCCGCAAGCCAAAAGATTCCGCTGAGATCGCTAAGATTGATGGCATCGTCGACTTCCGTGGAGTCCAAAAAAACAAGCGTATCGTTGTCGTTCACGACGAAATTACTGGAATGGAGGAAGAACACCTCATCCCTCACACCAAGCACTTAATCGTGCAGAAGGGAGACTACGTCATTAAAGGTCAACAGCTGACCGATGGTGTCGTCATCCCTCACGAGATACTAGAGGTCTGCGGTGTGCGTGAACTCCAAAAGTATATCGTCAATCAGGTGCAGGAAGTCTATCGCTTGCAGGGGGTTGACATCAACGATAAGCATGTCGAAATCATCGTGCGTCAGATGCTGAAGAAGGTTCGCATTATCGACCCAGGTGATACAGGTCTCCTGTTTGGTGAAGAAGTCGATAAGAAAACTTTCGAGCGAGAGAATCTCAAAGTTGTCAACGAGGGGGGGAAGGCCGCTCAGGCAGCTCCCGTCTTGCTGGGAATCACAAAGGCATCTCTTAGCACCGATTCCTTTATCTCTGCGGCATCGTTCCAGGATACGACCCGCGTTCTCACCGAAGCCGCCTGTGCAGGAAAGACAGACTACCTCCTGGGCTTTAAGGAAAACA
>JAAKFP010000230.1 GCA_011065005.1 Chlamydiota bacterium
TGTAGCGCTATCAACTCCCTGCGTCTGCTTCGAGCCGAGAGCTTGCGGGAGAGCCGTATACGGGAAATCTGTACGTACGGTTCGATGAGGAGGGTGGGGTAACTCCCACCTTTACTCTACCGTTTAATTTTATTTCTTAAGTTGGCGGCATTGTCTGAACGGTTACTCTCACTTCTTTTGCGAAAAATTCTCTAGATTTTTAATTTTCCATGTTCAATTGTGTTATGTAAAACAATGAACGAGGAGAATTCTACATGAAATTTAACGCTATCATTGTTCTCATCTATGGATTAATGGTTCTCCTCGGAGGATTAGTAGGCTATTTACTAGCTGATAGCCTGCCATCTCTTATAATGGGATCCATATGCGGAGCATTTCTTTTTGCAAGTGGGATTGGGCTATATCGTACGAGTATTCTCGCTTTCTTCACAGCCCTTACCGTCTCTGGACTTTTAACACTCTTTTTTACCTTCCGCTATTTTCAAACCTATAAAATGGTTCCCTCTGGAATGATGGCAGCTTTTAGCATCATCGTATTTCTACTGTTGCTTTCGACCAAAGGGCAGCGCTCAACCAGAATATAGAAGGTAAAATGGAAAGAAATGAAACGAATAAACGAAAAGATTTAATGCGACGGATTTTCCATCAAGGAACCTCGCGAATCAAAAAAATCTTACCTATAGATACAACGCTATTTCTTTTTCAATTTTTCCGCCATCCCAATGATATTGGATCCTTAACCCCAAGCTCAGCAGCTCTGGCGAATGCGATGACACGATATATCGAAAATGATCATCCCCAAACTCAAGAGAAATATTATTTGGAAGCGGGTGCAGGAACTGGAGCTTTTACGAAAGCAATCATCGAAAAACTAGGGCCTAATGACCACCTTGATCTTATTGAAATCAACCCCAAATTCTGCGAAAGACTCTCAAAAAAATATGAACACCTCAAAAATGTTTCTATTCACGTCGGTTCTGTATTACAATGGGCACCTCCCTACAAGTACGATGCCATTGTTTCAAGCTTGCCCTTTAATGTATTTGAGGCTCAATTTGTTTTGGATATTTACGAGCACTATCGAAAGGTTATTAAGCCTGGAGGTATTGTGTCATATTTTGAATATATGGCCCTGCCCGGCATTAAGAAAATGTTTCTAAAATCCTCCGCTCGGGAAAAGCTGCAAAAGACCTTAGACGCTACCAACCGCTTTGAAGAAGAACACGAAATCCGTATAGATAAAGTTTATGCAAACTTCCCCCCCGCCTGCGTGCATCACTGCCAATTTCCTAAACACTAGGAGCCAGCTTTGCTTGTAAGATCTCAATGGGCTTAACCGGGAGATCGCTATAGGGTCCTTGTGTTTGTGTTTCCACCTCTTTTATTTTATCGACAATATCCATTCCTTCGATAACTTTTCCAAAAACACAATACCCATATTCTTGAGGTTTATCTCCCCGGTAATCCAAAAAGGAATTCCCTACAACATTGATGAAGAACTGTGCAGTAGCACTGTGGACATCTTGAGTTCGAGCCATAGCCACCGTTCCTCTGATGTTCAGGAGGCCATTACTCGCCTCGTTCTCAATGCTCTTGCGTGTTGACTTCTGTTCTAGCTTTGACGTGAACCCTCCCCCTTGGACCATAAAGCCGCTGATTACCCGATGAAAGATGGTGTTGTTGTAGTGGTCATCGGCAACATACTGCAAAAAGTTTTTTACAGTTTTAGGAGCTTTATTTTGATTTAATTCCAGTTTGATATCACCCAACGTTGTTCTAAGAATAACGATAGGAGACTCATTGGTAGACTCTTGATTGTTCATGGTGTTGGATTCCTTGTTGAAAAAAAACAGAAAATACATCAGCACAACAATTGCTGCGCTGCAAACTAAATAGATGGTACGCATGGATATACTCATAATGCTACAAATTTGTGATCGTTAATTATCCTAGAAAGCGCACTTATAAATCATTTTCAACTGCGTTTTTTAGGATTATACATCTTTCTACCTTTTCCGACTAGTTATACCCAATTGAATTCAGGGCTAACGCATTAAAATTTATGGTTCTTGTGAAGAATTGGGGCACAGAATTAGGTGGAATTGATGAGATAATGAATTTGTAACTATTCAGGTCACTATTTCTGGGGCCATCGTCCTAGAAGCTGACCCAGAGGTTGCCCTCGTGATAAACCATGCCGAGATAGCTGCAATCCTCCCTGCCACTTGGCAAGAACAATTTTGGGTAATATCCGGCAAAGTCATAGACGCGATAGCCGTTTTTTCAAACATTCCTAGAGGCTGTGAAAAACTAGGGATCAGTCGATTTTTGAATTAAACACGGATTTTCACGGTTTAATTACACCGTAAAAATCCGTGTTAAAACATTATCGGCCCTGAATCCCGTTTTTTCTCCCATCGATCCTTTCGTTGTAATCGTTGTACTTTGCGACTTCAACCACAAACTTCATCTCCGGTTCGAAGGAGAATTGCCTCCCACAATCTAAGCAGCGATGGTTTTGCTTCCCGTGGCGAGTAAATCCATTTCTCTTGACGGCTTTTGAATTACACTTTGGACAAGAATTTGACATGCTCATTCCCTGAAATATGTTAACTTTCAGTTTCAGAGAATGCTATACTGAACTTTTAGAAAATTGCCAAGGTTTTTTTTTGATCTCGGTAGATTTTCTTGTTATTGTTATTGTGATCTAATCCCCCAGGGCAATCGCATGAAGATATTTCTATACGTTTTTTACGGTCACAACCATAAAAAATATCAGGATAATTTTTCTTTTTTTATCCTGTAAATCCTACCTATCTTGATGTTTTTTTGGTAAATAGCGCTTTAAACCGAAGCATGATCGTTTCGGATATCAATACAAAAAAAGCGTGGCCATCAAGAAGATGACCACGCAAATTTCATTGAAAATCGAAAATAGGTTCAAGTAATTAGTGGCTTTTATGACGCTAGTTCCTTAAAATATAGTTCTTTAAAAAGATCGATCTTCTCTGTAGTTTGTTCTAATTGCTTTCTTAGAGACACAACAGCTTCAACAGCTTCATTCATTTTGTCATCGACCGTTTTGATATCGGAATCTACTTTGCTCTTTGCTATCGGTAATTCATCTGTTATCTTTTTATCCGATCTTCTGCGTGCGTCGTCTGTAAGAGGTTCCTCTTGCTTGCTTCCGGCAAGCTTGTTAAGTTCGGAATCTATTTTGGCCTCTGCTATCGATAATTCATCTTTTATATTTTCATACCATCTTCTGCGTGCTTCGTCTGTAAGAGGTTTATCTTTCTCGCTTCCGTCAAGCTTTTCAAGTTCGGAATCT
The DNA here is from genome assembly GCA_011065005.1 of Chlamydiota bacterium. GTDB lineage: Bacteria > Chlamydiota > Chlamydiia > Chlamydiales > Waddliaceae > JAAKFP01. The sequence goes on from JAAKFP010000230.1 coordinate 3,332, forward strand.
ACTTTGGCCTCTGCTGTCGCTAATTCATCTTTTATTTTTTGATACGATTCTTTGCATGCTTCGTCTGTAGGAAGTTTCTTTGGCTCGCCTCTGGTAAGGTTGTTAAGTTTCGCAAAGTAGTGAACTTTTGTCGTTTTTTTACTTCCATCTACTTTTAGTCTCTCATCATCATAAATAAGGATTTTCTTATTCTTATCGAGAATTTCCCTTACGATTTCTTTGATAGATTTTATGTTTTCAGCTTTATAGCGAGTATACATTTCAGTATCATCTGATTTCTTCTCATCTAATAATTTCGCACCTTTTAATCGCATATTAATCCGTCGTTTATTATGTGATTCACTGCAAATAACCTGTTGTCTATTACCTGATTCAATGTAAGCAAGCTCTACATTAACTTTTTTCAAGACTCGACGTCTTGCTTCTAAAAGTTCATATCTCTCTATATGTCGATTTACTTCTTTTTTTGAGACCTCGATTTTGCCTTTTAGAGCTGTTTTGCTATTTTTTAGCGCTACTCTTTCCATTTCTGCTTTCTTGCGCTTATCCACGTAATTGCTCGCTTCGACATAGAGCTTTTTGCTGCTGATTCGACCCATGAATCTGTTTTTGAATCCCTTGACAAAGGACCTAATAAGTTTTGCTATCCAAGACATCTTGTCTGTAGATTCTTTTGGCTCTTCCGTTAGGGCTTCGCAAACATTAATAATACGATCCTCAGAAATCTTGTGCGTAGGACCTTCTTCCTTCACGTCTGACAGTTTTGCATTTTTAACCATATTCAAGGCTATAAGGCAGATTTTGCGGGCCTCATCGCGTAGCTCATTAGTCTTGTGTTCACTATCAGCCTCGATATTAAGAAATTTGAGACGAGCCTGCTTGACTCCCCCACGATCGTGATCAGACAATTTGGGATTACTGAAAGTCCTCGTTAATCTTACAGCTTGTTCCATGGAAATGGCAATAGACATAATTTAAACCTCTTCTTTAAATGTATTAAATAAACTACTGATAGCGTTCCTCTTACGGAGAGAAGTTCGCTGTTGTAGCTTCTCATCTTAAAGCTAATAATAATACGAATAATAAAAAGAGTCAATCAAAGGATAAACAGGGTAACCGTTCACCTCTATCTGTTAACCGCGAAGAACGCGAAAGACACGCGAAGAATTTAACCTAGCGCAAGTTTACTAGTTATTTTCAAAACTGGTCGTAACGTAAACGTTTTCAATGATTTAACAAACCCTATTGGTATGCCCTAAACCCCCTTTTTTCTATCCCCAAATCAAGAATAGA
>JAAKFP010000231.1 GCA_011065005.1 Chlamydiota bacterium
TCGACGAAAGTCTCGAGGTGTTTCTTTTTTATCTGTCATCTTACTCACGGAGGTATGCTAATATCGAATAAATAATTTAACGTTACAGATAACTTTTAGTCTATAGAAAATTCTAAAATTGTGACACAAAATTTAATGCACCAATTGTCGTTCAGAATTGTATTTTGGGCACAGATTTAACGCCCCAGCCCCGGCCCCTTTCCCCGGCCCCTTTCCTAGCCTATGAGGGACTTTTTTATGAAATCGTTGGTGTAAAGTTTTTTTTGTTCCTCCGATTTTCTCTCTGAAAATCAGTCACCGAGAATAGCACTCATAGGAGGCATTCTTGATGAACACTTCCGCTCTGTTTTCTCTAGGAGACATACTCCGTTTTAATGTTATATTCTCTCTGTGCCGTAGATAAATCCTCAAACACATGTTGCTTCGTTGTATCGCTCAAGCCTTTAAAACAAGATGCTTGCAGAGCTTCATCTGCGCTCAATCGTGTCTTAGGATTGGGGTCTAATAGGCCTTTGATTACCCACCAAAGATCCCACTCATCTGGCTTGCGTAACTCTTCATAAAGATCCAACTTCTCTAGAAAATACTCCTTCGTGCACGTGTATACCCGGTGACTAAAGTCTCTCGGCATCTCAAACAGTTGCAAAGGTTCCTTACCTTTAATCATCTGCAGCAACATCATTCCTGCACTCCAGATATCTGTTTTTTCACCATCAAAGGTGTTTTTATCTTTATACGCTTGCAGTCTTTCAGGGGAAAAGTAGTGATTATCTCCTTGGGAGTCCGAAGGGACTTGCTTATCCTCTGCTTTTTTTGCACATCCAAAGTCAGTAATATATCCTGTTCCGTCTTTGGTAAAGACCATATTGTTGGGTTTGATGTCTAAGTGATAAATGCCTTTTTGATGTATGGTTCTTAAACCCGTTAGGAGATCTTTTGCGATAAACTTAAGGATTTCTACAGCAAGCTTAGGATTATCTAAAGCAGATAACCCTCCTTGTATAGCACTACCATCTCCTAAGCCCGCGAGTGGCATGAAATGATAAAGGGTTTCTTCTAAGCTAATAGTATTGTATATAGGCAGAACGTTCTCTCCTGCTGCCTCTTTTTGCATATTTGCTTCCAATTCCGATTCTCTCACATTCTCTTCGCCCTTTACCTTCTTTGACGCAACATATTGGCTGTCTTTTATGCGTTGAGCAACTTTGATAGCTCCGAAATGGCCACTACCAACCTTATGGTGAACCTTTTTTTGCCCCTCGGGAATGGTGATTAGATAGCCCGTTTGACGGTAGATTTCTTCAGCTTCTTTTCTCCTGATGTGGCTTAACTGATAATACTGTTTCCCGATTATTTTATGTGCCTTACCTATTGTTGGTTCTAATTCAAAGCTCTCGTCTGTTGAGGAATCGGCGGCTTTTTCCTTTCTCAGCAGATAGAAAAGCGTAGTCCCTGTCGCTCCAAGACAGACCACTCCTGCAATTCCTAACCCCAAACCTATCCACACTGAGCGTTGATCATCTGATGCGTTACCTGTAGACAAGGGCTGAGTTGTGGTAGGCGAAAAGGTTTGCACGAGTGTGTTGCTAAAAACAGTTGAGCTCTGACTTGTGAAAGTATTTGTATAAGATCTAACAGAAGAAGAAGTCCAAGAACTGATCGTTCTTGACTGACTCACACCCGCTTGCGTGGAAGAGCTGGGTAGGCTGGTCGAAGAAGTGTTTGTAGTTGTTCTTGTTGCTGAAGAAGAGGTGGTACTGCTGTTTAAGAGACAGGAGATATCAATGATCTGAAGACCTCCTCCATCATCATCCGCTACATAAGCATGGTTACCAAATAAGGCTACATCACGGGCTCTATCCGGCGTATCGTACCCATTCACAGGCACGGGATTTGCAACATTACTTACATCGACGATCTGAAGACCAAAACCCGCACACGCCACATAGGCATAGCTACCAGAAACCGCTACACCCCAAGTCCATGGGGTATTGTACCAGCCCGCACGCACGGGGTTTGCAACATTGCTCACATCAATGATCTGAAGTCCTCCCACATTGTCATCCGCCACATAGGCATAGTTGCCAGAAACCGCTACACCAAAAGCCTGACCTGGAGTATTGTACCAGCCTACACGCACAAGGTTTGTGATATTGCTCACATCGATGATCTGAAGTCCTTCCACATCCGCCACATAGGCATAGCTGCCAGAAACCGCTACTCCTCTAGCATAATCTGGCGTATTGTACCAACCTACACGTATGGGGTTTGTGGCATTGCTCACATCGATGATCTGAAGACCAAAACCCGCATCCGCCACATAGGCATAACTGCCAGAAACCACTACTTCCTCAGCATAACCTGGCGTATCATACCAGTCCACACGCACTGGGTTTGTAACATTGCTCACATCGATGATCTGAAGACCAGAATTCCCATCCGCTACATACGCATAGCTGCCAGAAACCGCTACACCCCTAGCTTCACCAGGTGTATCGTACCAACCCACACGCACTGGGTTTGTAACATTGCTCACATCGATGATCTGAAGACCACCAGTATTCGCATCCGCTACATAGGCATAGTTACCGGAAATCGCTACATCCCGAGCAGCCCCTGGTGTATTATACCAGCCTGCAAACTGGGGGCAACTCTGTGCAGCTGCAAAGCCTCTTTCCGTCAAAATTGCCAGCTGCGCGGCAGGGAACAGACTGCCTGGGCTTTTGCTTAGGCTATGCATCCCATAGGCCACTAGAGCGGGAAAAACAAAGGTTGCCGTTTTATCCAGAGTCTGGGTTATCTTGGCTAAAGGGTTGGGCGACAGACTCACGGTTGTTGTCAGCTCTTGCCACCCTCTTTTCACCGTTCTGCCTATCCCTATCATCCCAGCTAGTGTGGCTAAGGCAGCTAGGCCAAGAGCTGTGGTTTGGCAGCGCTGCTCGAGCGTTTTTTCTCGGAAGAGCAGCGTCTCCAGAGCTTTCTCTAGGGCGACCTCTTCAAAGTCCGTGTGTAACCATCCCTTTTGCTGACGGATGTACCGCTCTTCGCGGGTATTAAGATCATGGATGCAAAAGACCCTATGGTCTGTGGCGGAGGCTAGCTCTCGATAGAGCTCATCTTTGCTGGTGTACGTGAATGTCTCATCGGGATCGCACCATTTATAGATAGTCTTGGACAGGCTACATCTTTGGTCTTCAATCTCCCAGATATCTACACGCCCATTTTGGCTAAGATAGTGGTCTAAACATTCTTCACTTTTGAAGGTTCTGCACTCTGGTGATCCAAATCGATTGAGTACCCTCCATCTCAAGGCACCATCAGGTTGCTTATCTAAGATCGCTCTTGAAAGAGTCTCCCTTGGAATTTCTTGTTGTTGAGATGCGTTGTTGTCAGCTACCGCTCTATCTGCGTTGTGATGTGCAAAAAGATTGACAAATGAAGAGAAGGTGTTTTGTATAGACATAAAATTGTCCTCGAATTTCTATGTGCAAATTTTTTACAAAAAACTAACAAGAATTTTATTTTCCTGCAATGACTAAATTCTCTATGTAGGCGCAACGTGATAATGTCACCTAATAGAACTTAGTTGAAATGTCACCTATAAGGATTATTTGAAGTCCTTTTTGGGTATAATCTTTGGATTCACTTTCAAAATTGGGAGCGTTTATGGAGATTATACAAATGAGTAAAAAAGAACTTCGAAGAGGAGAGGTTATCTCAAAGACAGTAAATGGGGATCTCACTCAAAAGAAAGCTAGCCAGGAGCTTAGCATAAGCCTTAGACAAATAAAGCGGTTATGCAAGAGGTTTCGAAAAGCAGGGCTAGAAGGACTGGCTCATCGAAGTCGCGGCAAGTCTAGCCAACGGAAAATGAACCCCAGCACCCGAGCAGAGGTGTTGGGATTCATAAAAAACGACTATCCTGATTTTGGTCCTCAGCTAGTCAAAGAACAGCTTGAGAGACGCAACCAAATAAAGGTTAGTCGTGAATGGATTAGGCGCTTAATGATAGATGAAGGGATTTGGAAAGTAAAGAAAAGGAAAAATATTCGTTTTTATCAAAGAAGAAATCGAAGGTCTCAGGAAGGAGAACTTATACAAATTGATGGAAGCCCAGAGTATTGGTTTGAGAATAGGGATCCAAAATGCTGTTTAATCAACATGGTAGATGACGCAACAGGCAAACTTATGGAGCTTCGTTTTGTGAGAGAAGAATGTCTCGAAGGATACTTTTTAGGCATGAAACGCTACATTGAAACACACGGTCGTCCACTAGCACTCTACTCAGATCGTCATACGATTTTTAAGTCACCGAAGGCAAAGGAAAAACCAAAGTTAACACAATTTGGCAGGGCAATGAAGGAACTTGATATAGAGCTTATTCATGCCAATAGTCCACAAGCAAAAGGTAGAGTAGAAAGAGCTCATGGCACACTTCAGGACCGTTTGATTAAGTTAATGAAAGGGGTCGGTGAAAGGGGTCGGTGGTGCATTGTGCATAACTTAGGCACGACTTGCCGAAGAGGCAACTAGACGACTGTAAAGTTCATCGGCAGCCCGGCTCAGCCAGCTGTCAGTCAGTGCCTTGCTTCGT
>JAAKFP010000232.1 GCA_011065005.1 Chlamydiota bacterium
TAAATAGAGACTGTATAGATACCCCTCAGCTGCTTACTATATTTTTGGGTTTCTTTCTCCACCTGCATCGCAAGTTCGCGGGTAGGGACTAAAACGAGAACTTTAGGCCCCCTTTTTTTCTCGTGATTTTGATTGGCTAGTATATGCAGGGAGGGAAGCATAAAAGCAGCAGTTTTTCCCGTTCCTGTCTGAGCGGAAGCAATGATGTCTTTTCCATCAAGAGCTATAGGAATCGCTTTCTTTTGAATAGGTGTAGGGTCTGTGAAACCAATCTTCTTGAGGGTCTTCAAGATATTCTCATCTAAATTAAAGTGACAAAATTCCGACATTAAAAAAATCCTTGTTTGTAAGAGGGAGCTGCAAAACTATGGTGCAATCGATTTTTAGGCGATTTTGCCGAGATTCGGTGGTTGATGCAAATTCACATACTCTTTAGAGTAGGGTATTTGCATCAAACGCCGAAGATCGGTGAAAGCGCCTAAAAGCGATCCACCATAGTTTTGTAACTCCCTCTGTAAGATGAGTAAGCAAAAGAAAAGGTGCGAAGGGCTAAAAAACCTTGAAGTAGAGTTTCGCTTAGTATCTTGGGTAATTATCGACAAGATTTTATCAGAAATAACAATTCTTTACTAGTAATATTGTAAAGAAATGAAGATAGAAGAAAAAAAGGCACCCAGCTCACGGGGAGCTGGGTGTAGTTTGATAATTGATTAGAAATCGAGGTTGACCCGGAAGGTTAAGCCTCCAAGACCTAGATTTGCTATGTCACTATCGCTGGAATATTCACGCCATCCCCAGTGCTGTACTTCATAACCGATTTGTACGCTTGGGGTAGTGCAATATACTTCGCAGAAGTCATAGTTGAATCCAATGAAACCGTCTAAAACAGGAGTGTAAAGGCGTTCATCATGCCTATTCTCATCACTCTTAGAAACGGCAAATTTGCTGTATAAGATTCCAAAGCTACCACGACCTATCAAGGACAAATTATTGCAAATCAAATAGTTTGCTTCTGTTCCTAAATAGATGCCATAGCCTTCGAAATCCTGGTGGCCTTTATCATTATCATCGTTGTCGACGACTTCATCGATCCAGGCAAGTTTGACTCCCATGAAGGGTCTTAAAATGAATTTGTTGCAATCAAAGTCAAGGGCATACCTCGCTTCGATATCAACCACATCATAATCAAGGCCAAGCTTAGCATCACCGCTCTTGTCATCTGATTCGAATGACGTGTAGCGTATTCCTAAATCCCCTTTATTGCAATGAAGACGGGCACCAAGGCGATACCCAACATCGTAGTCGGGGTCAAGGTACTCTGTTGATCCATCAGTGTCTTTAATAAGCTCTGTTCTACTTGGCTTCCAATAAAGAAAATCCGCATAAAAAGAGTAATCAAAGTTTGAAAAACATGAATCGCATGGGTCGCAAGGACAGCATGCATTATAATCTCGGGCAAATGCCATGGACATCTGGCATAAGACCGTTAGGCAAATTAACCACTTGATAACTTTCATAATTCCTCCATTTAGAAAAAAAGTTACTGAAAGTCACAAACTAAAAAATTGATTAATTAAAGTCCAGAAAAAAATGAGAAAAGGGTCGAAATCGAAAATTCTGAATGACTCTAGGGGGTTCAAAGGCAGAGAAAGCTTGGTGTCTAGCCAGACCTCTTCAGATGATTGATTTATTTTTGATTTAATTCTTGGCTTTTTTCCGAAATTAATGTTATACGTCTATCTCTTTGCCTAAATAAATATCTTTAACCTTATTATGTTATGAGGAGTTCAAACATGGAAAAATGGAGAAAAATCTTCAGCCTTGCTCTGATGAGCGTGGCATTATTTACTTTTGTACCTGGCGGTGTGCAAGCGAGAGATAACGATTCTTGCTGCGATCCGTGCTATGATCCTTGCGATTGTGGTGGATTTGAGGTTGGTGTAGACTTCCTTTGGTGGAAGCCTTGCGTCGGTGATCTCGATTACGCTGCAGTGAAAAAAGATTCTAAATTTAAACACAAAGGTATTTGCCCAGATTGGGAGCCAGGTTTCCGCGTCTATATTGGGAAAGCTGATGTCTGCTGTGGTGGTGGCTTTGGTGCTTCCTATACATGTGTATCTTCAAAAAGTTCTTCCTCAACAAAAAAGGACGGGGAAGTTGTGCTTGGTTATGGTCATCCCGGCTTTCTCACCAATAAAGGTCGTTATGACAAAGGGAAAGGTTCGTATGATGTTAACTATCAAGAATGGGACCTTCTCGCTTCTTATGGTAGCTCTAATGGCGAATGCAGCCAAAGCTCCTACTATTTTGGAGTAGCTGGAATTAATTTGGATCAAGAGTTCAAAGCGGAAATTAGACAAAATTCACCGGCTAGGATTCGGAATAAATGGGACTCTGACTATTGGGGCGTTGGATTAAGGATCGGAGCTGATTATAAAAGAAGAATTTGTGATTGCTTCAGCTTCTTTGCAAATGGTCAAGCTTCCATTCTTGCTGGGGAGTCTTGCGCCAAATCCCGTTTCGATAGCCAAGACAGTAACACTAACTTCGACCACAAATTCACCGAAGAAGAAGTTTGCCGTGTAGTTCCTGGATATCATGTTGGTGCCGGTTTCAGCTATGACACCTGTGTCTGTGATTGGGACTTTTCGTTCCGAGTGGGTTATGAGTTCCTTTCATGGCACAATATTCCCAGCAGACGCACATATGTGTCTGACGAAAAAATAGGCGACGAAATAGAAGCTGCTTTGTCTACTTCTTCTAACTCACAAACATTCGGATTCCACGGACTGTTTGCTGGGTTCCAGCTGAGCTTCTAAATAGAGAAAAAGATCTTTTAAAGCTTCCGGTCGTCTTTGGAAAACAGAGACGATCGGTTTTTTTTATTCCTCGATGTATGCAAAATGTATGCCACAACAGGATTTCGGAAGGTTTTTTTAATCAGATCCAAAATTATAGACTATCACAGAAAATAAAATTGCCGTTATAAAAGAAACTACAATTAATAAAAATAACAATTGACATTACAAAAAATATAGGTTAACCTAACTCTAGGGAGGCATGTCAATATGTTAAAAAAGTCTTCTGTTGTAAATGAAAATTCCATACAACAGGTTTCTTTCCAAGAGGGCATTATTGCGTAATTGAGTATGTATGCCCTCTGTGATCTCACTGTTCTCTGTGGTGAATTGAACAACAAAGCTTCTCTAGAGGGTGACTGCTCATTTGAAAGGAGAGTAGTTCCAGTTTTTTTTGGATAAAGAGGTGATAAAAAGGAGGATTATCATGTCTAAAATTATTCGGTTATGTTTAATTGGGGTGTTTGCATTTATCCCCTATACATCAATGAATGCATCATTGGATGTATCGAATGAAGTTTCCATATTAGGTAGTGAGCGACGGCAGGAACGACGCGCAGGTCGGCAAGAGAGGCGGGAAGAGCGAAGAGAAGGTCGACAAGAGAGACGGGATGAGAGAAGAAATGGATCCGAAGAGCCAATGGAAGAAAGTATAGAAGAGACACAATAAATGCGTTAGGCTCGACTTTACCTATGGACCAGATCATCAGGTCTTGGCAACAGCTAGCAACGGGCAAAGTGTTCACTATCAAAAGACATTAAAGAAAGGGAAATCAAAGCAAAAAATAGGGTGGTTGTCATACGAAGTAATAAATTATCGTGAATGGCTTCTTACCCAAGCTTCCGGTGCACATCTTCCCACAACAAATTTTGAGCATTTGACTCGCAGCCATTACAAGGATACAATTTTTAGTGTCAAAAAGATCACCAAACCCGATGGCCGCATAACTTCAAGCACTTCTCAAGATTGTTTCATTCTTCGCCATACCTATTCGAAAGATGGTCGAAACCTCATGCTGACAGAAAACCATAATTGTGAAAGAGAATTCAGCTTCGCATATCTTTCGAACACCAACCTTATGACCCGAAAACTCACATTTACGGATCAGCACTTTGCTGAGAGAGAGTCTCGAGAACATATGCTGCTGATGGCACCCTCTTAAAAACTCTGCAATTTATTTATAAAGGACCCAATCTCATTGCTGAAATTGATGCCATGGGAAATAGGACAGACTATCTCTACGATGGTGCTGGACGCAAGATAGCAAAAATCCAAGGGGATTTTGAAACACGTTATGAATATGATGCGCTGGGGCGCCTTTCAAAGACAACAACTGCAGGCCGTGTAGAAGTTGCCGGATATGACCTCCTCGACAGAGTTGTAGAAGAGCGAATAGAAGATTTTAACGAAAACATATTTAGAAAATGGGGTCAGGCATGACACTATGACATTTCGGGATGCTGATTGAAATGTGGTTGTGGAAGCGGCGGGTCACGAAGTGTCATAGTGTCATGCCTGCCCGATCCGATCTATCGACCCCGATCTCTTGCGAACAATTTAAGGTTTCGGAGGAACAACTATGTGGGGCCTCACGGGATGCAGCGGTGGTCAGGGCACGAGCGGTTCTTGCGCTGGTGGCTACGAGAACCAAACTGGCGTCGTTGTCAAGCTTGGCTGAGAGGCTGTCGCGTGACCACAGTTCTCTCAGCCGATTGCGAAGTAAGG
>JAAKFP010000233.1 GCA_011065005.1 Chlamydiota bacterium
TGTGATTAAGGTTAAATCTTAGCACTCCTGAAAATTTGTAGTGTCCAAACGATATAGCAAAAACAATCTAGCATGCTCATTTATAAACACTTAAAAAACTACAAGAGGTGAACTTGGGTTAAGCTCTCTCCTCCAAGATTCCTCTTTATTTCTAAGGTGAGTCGTGGGATTATATTGGTTTAAATTTTTTGTACATTACCCTTAATCGTTTAACAAGGAACATCATGATGTCATTAGTTTTTGGATTTATCATCTGTTCAGGATTGTTGGCGCTCATCTTCGGATTTATGATGATACGCTCTGTGATGAGTGCTAGTGCCGGCAACGAACAAATGCAGACAATTGCGAGCGCCATCCAGGAAGGAGCTCGAGCATATTTGAATCGCCAATATCAGGTGATTAGTATTGTTGGTATTGTAATCTTTGCTATTCTAGTGTGGTTGCTGGGATGGCATGTCGGTGTGGGGTTTGTTCTTGGGGCAGTCCTTTCAGGATTGGCAGGCTACGTAGGTATGCATGTTTCGGTTCGCGCAAATGTCAGAACTGCGGAAGCGGCACGAAAAGGGCTGCAGCCTGCTCTTGACATCTCTTTTAAAGCTGGAGCGGTCACCGGGATGTTGGTGGTCGGTCTAGGGATATTGGGAGTTGCCGGGTATTACCTCTATTTGACGAATTACGGTTACACGATGCGGCAATTGCTACAATCTCTTCTTGGACTCGGTTTTGGGGCTTCGCTCATTTCGATCTTTGCCCGTCTCGGAGGTGGAATTTTTACGAAGGGAGCTGACGTTGGAGCGGACCTCGTGGGAAAGATTGAGGCTGGCATTCCTGAAGACGATCCAAGAAATCCTGCTGTTATCGCCGATAATGTGGGAGATAATGTTGGCGATTGTGCGGGAATGGCTGCGGATCTGTTTGAGACATACGTTGTAACCATCGTTGGAACGATGATGCTGGCGGGAAATTACTTTACAGGTTCCTTGCGTGAAACGATGATGGTTTATCCTTTGGTGATTTATGCTGTATGCATTCTTACCTCCGTGGTTGGCACTTTTTTTGTGCGACTTGGGAAAAGCGAAAATATTATGCGCGCTTTGTACAAAGGATTTGTCGTTACGGTAATCCTTTCCATCATTGGAATCTTCTTCCTAACCAAATTTTACCTCGGTTTTGACCAAACCTTTACTGCGAATAATGTGACATTTACAGGGTTGAACCTTTTCTGGTGTGCTTTGACAGGGTTAGTGGTTACGGGTCTATTGATGTGGATCACAGAGTATTACACTCTCACAAAGTATCGTCCCGTTCGAAGTATTGCTAGAGCGTCGGAAACAGGGCACGGCACAAACATCATCCAAGGGATTGCTATTTCTATGGAAGCGACAGCTTTGCCAGTGATCACGATTTGTGCCGGGATTATTTTTTCATATCACAACGCGGACCTGTTTGGAATTAGCATTGCAGCCACTAGCATGTTAGCTATTGCAGGAATGGTGATAGCGCTCGACGCATACGGCCCCGTTACTGATAATGCCGGAGGGATCGCAGCAATGGCGAAGCTTCCCGATGAAGTTCGCAAAACAACTGACGCTCTAGATGCTGTTGGGAATACGACAAAAGCTGTAACGAAAGGCTATGCTATTGGCTCTGCCGGATTCGCCGCCCTCGTTCTGTTTTCTGCTTTTATCGAGGATCTTCAACATTATTTCCCTTTACAAGAGTGTCACTTCAATCTTGAAAATGCCTATGTGGTTGTCGGTCTATTTATTGGAGGTCTCCTTCCCTACCTTTTTGCCGCGCTAAGCATGATGGCTGTAGGTCGAGCGGCGGGTGCCGTCGTTACGGAAGTGCGTCGCCAATTTAAAGAGATCAAGGGAATTATGACAGGTGAAGCAAAACCGGACTACGGTCGTGCCGTAGACATTCTAACAAAGTCTGCCATCAAAGAGATGATCATCCCTTCGCTGCTTCCGGTGGGAGCTCCCTTTTTCTTTTGCTCCATTGTCTGGGTTCTTATCGGTGAACATGAAGCATTGATCGTGCTAGGATCCATGCTGCTCGGTGTCGTCGTAACGGGAATCTTTGTCGCGCTTTCTATGACCTCTGGTGGAGGTGCCTGGGATAACGCGAAGAAGTATATCGAAGAGGGCTTCTACGGTGGAAAAGGCTCTGATGCCCATATGGCTGCCGTGACCGGAGATACCGTAGGCGATCCCTATAAAGACACTGCTGGCCCTGCGATCAACCCATTGATTAAAATCACCAACATCGTAGCCCTGCTACTGCTGGCGATTTTCTCCTCAATGGTGAGTTAAGAGATATGAGAGGGATTTAAACACAGAGACACAGAGGAACAGAGAAAAAAGAGAGGTAAATATTTTAACCTAGAAAACGCAGTTGAAAATGATCTATAAGTGCAAAATCTTGCACTTATAGATCATTTTCAACTGCGTTTTCTAGGTTAAAATATTTACCTCTCTTTTTTCTCTGCGTCTCTGTTCCTCTGCGTTTAACTATTAGCCCATTAGAGCTAAGACATGAGCTCTTGCTGCTGAAGCGATGGCTTCTAGATTATAGCCACCTTCAAGGACGGAGACGATACGCCCCTCAGCATACTTTTCGGCGATCTCTTTGACGATCTTTGTAAGGCTCGCAAAGTCCTCATCTGTCAAGTTGAGACCGCCTAACGGGTCGTTCACATGGCCATCAAAACCCGCAGAGATCATCACAAGGTCTGGTTGAAAAGTCTCCATGGCGGGAACAAGTTTCTTCTCAAATGCGTCAGTCACCTCTACTCGAGAATTTGACCCTGGAAAGATCGGGCAGTTGAGAGTGGTGCCAACACCTTTGTCTTTACCCGTTTCCGCTTCACTTCCCGTCCCAGGATATAACGGATGCTGATGCGTGCTGAAATAGAAGACAGAGGGATCACCATAAAATATCTCCTGTGTTCCATTTCCATGGTGAACATCCCAATCGACAATTAACACCTTTTCGATATTGTATTGTGTTTGAGCATATCGAGCGCCAATTGCAATGTTATCGAAGAGGCAAAAACCCATACCGGCATCACTGCACGCATGATGCCCTGGAGGGCGTACCAAACAAAAAACAGTCTTGACCTCTCCCTTCATGACTGCATCCACAGCAGTTAGGATACCTCCGGCAGCATACATTGCAATACGGAAAGAATTGGGGCAGATATTGGTGTCACCGGTACTCAGCTGATAACTACCGTTGATGATTCCGCTATTTGAGCAGGCCTCGACATCTTCGATAACTTTGTCGACGTAATCTTTCGTGTGGCACAACAAAACTTCCTCTACCGTGGCTTTTCGAGGAGCGAATTCCTTTAACCCCAACGGTTGTAAAGCCTCAGCGATGGCATCAAAACGCTCTGGACATTCCGGATGTCCATAGCCCGTAAGATGCTCCTTATAAATAGGGTCTGCAACGATACCAGCTGCTGTTTTTGCCATGATCAAAAGAAAGGACAGACTCTTGCGAGTCTGCCCCGAATGTTAGGGGATTAGAGAAATAAGTTGATCCCGCTTGACGACGCTTCGATCACCAAGCCAGACATTCCAAAGAGCGCGCGCAAACTTTTCGCTCTTAATACTTCCTTTCATTTCACCGTTAATTTCCACTGTAACAGTGCCGTCCGGAAACCAGCGGATCACATGCTTATCGTTGCTATTAACGTTACCAAAAAATCCTAAATACTGATTGATCTGATCATTTAGCTCCGACATCTCTTCACGTGATAATATCTTTCCAAACGATTCCCGATAGCCATCAGTCACTTTTTTTTCACTGACATTTCTGACCCATATCGATGTCAACTGCTTAGCATTCTTTGAATTGATGATCGCCTCAAATACATCACCACCAGCAACACTTGCAGGATCCTCCATGTAATGCGCTATACTATACACCTTCGCGAAAAACTTCTTTCTTGTGGAAACTCCCGTTGCGTCAAGATTGTACGAACTCCCTTCATAATCAAATGCTACCGTCTTCGGAAAGCTCTTCCCCGTAGCACGGTCACTAATCGTGTCCTGTGCAAAACAAAACCCTGTAATCAAACAAAATAGAGCGAAACTGACTAAAAATGGAAACTTGCAAACTTGCATTTTAACCCTCCAAAAAATGAAATAATGTTCATTCTCTATCATTACCAGATTTTCTAGATGTTGGCATCAAAAAAAAAGAGATTGCAGAAAATCTTGCCTATTCTGTATGTTTATAGCTGCTTGTGTATGTTAGGTATGAAAAAGCCGAAAACACAAGAAAACTACTCCCAGAAAAGTAGTATCGTTGTTTTGACAGTGTAAGAAAGGCAATGTGTAACCTGCAAGAGTTTGTGCGATATTTGTGAGCAGGGGAAACCCCGCAAACATATCTCGCGATTCTTTTTTTATTGAAACGACAAGTTTTCATAGAGTTTTTTTTCTTTGAGAATTTGATCCTGGTTCAGGTTGAATGCTGACGGCGTGGATGAGGCATGCAAGTCGAACGAAGACCACAGCTTGCTGTGGACTTAGTGGCGAAAGGGTTAGTAATACAT
>JAAKFP010000234.1 GCA_011065005.1 Chlamydiota bacterium
TGATTGTTGCGCTGAAACTGTTGTAAAATTTGTGTAAGTCGTGTTTGTTCTGTGACAAACCATGGGGGACGGGAGTGGTCGCGAACCCGGTGGCTTTCCGGAATACGTAAAAGATCTCTGGGGAAGGCAATTCCTACTATGTTTGTGTATTCTTGATAGTAGATCATAATAAAATCGGCATCTGTGCGCTTCACAATGTTTTTCATTTGAGCGATGGTAGCATTGGAGGGTAGTCGAGGGTATTGGTACAAAGGTGTCATCACTTGTTGTGCATTTTTGTGGCGTAGTCGAAAAATGTTCTCTGTGATGATATTGAAATCTTGCGTATCGGTCGGGGGAGGCTCATCGGCATGCTCTTCAAGAATTTTCTGAAGTTCCTCTTGGCTAAGGAGCATTTCCGCTCGTGACTTCTTACTTTTCACTAACAGGTTGGCGAATTTTGTGATCCAGCCAATTATCCATAGGGCGGGAGTTAAGATCCGGGCAGATGCATAAACTAAAGGGACTCCAAGCATAGCGACATGTTCGGCGTAATGACGAGCGGCAAACATCGGGGCGAGCTCGCCAAAGATGACAACAATGATAACTTGACTTAATGGAGCTAGACCTGGGTTTAGGCCAATGGCACTATGAAACTCTCGAGAACATTCTGAACCGGCTACCATAGCGACATTGACGCCAATCAGCGTAGTTCCAAATAGTCGAAAAGGATGGTGTAACAAGTAGTTTAACCACTTGGCTCGTCGGTTTCCTTTATTCACATAATAGTGCAGTCTTACCTTATTGAAAGAGACACAGGCCATTTCCATCATCGAATAAAAGGCGAGAAATATGATGGAGAGCACATTAAAAAATAGCCACCAAAACGCTGAATATGCCATTTATCTACTTTTCTCCTTCTTCAATTTACGAACATAAATACGGCGGATTCGATGAGGATCTGCCGAAAGCACTTGGAATAAAAAATTGTGTGCTTCATGTGTTGCCCCACCTTTGGGAATTTCTCCAATTTGCTCGATTAGCCAACCTCCAATGGTTACCATGTTCGAAGGGCTGGTTAAATCCACATCAAAGAGACGGTTGAATTCCGCGAGTTCCAGCTTGCCGCTTGCAATGATCTCGTTTTTACCTGCAGGGGTATAGAGAGCTTTCTGATCACGGCGGTCTGTGATTTTACCGATAACAAGTTCAGCGATATCTTCTCGGGTCACCAAGCCCGAAACTGTTCCATATTCATCTACAACGATGGCGATCACCTGATTCGCTTCATCAAACTGTCTCATCAGCAGACGTGCCTTTGCTGTCTCTGGAACATAAAAAGGCTTGCTTAACAATTTTACGATTTCCTTGCCGCGTGATAACATGTGTCCGTGCAGAAAAAACTGTTTCGCGCTAATAAAACCGATGACGTTATCCAAGTTTCCTTCACAGACAGGTATCCGAGAGCACTCTTGGTCAACAAAGAGGTGAGTTAGCTTTGTGAGAGGATCACTTATGTCATACGAGAGGATGTCCTCCTTCGGCGCCATGATCTCTTTAACTGTTGTATCCTGTAATTTTAGGTATCCCCAAACCAGTGTCGCCTCCTCGGGATGTAAGACTCCATGTTTTTCCGAAGTCACTAATACGTGCTCCAATTCTTCCTTGGAAATGCTCTCCTCCTTTTTTAAGAAAAAAAACATCAAACGGGAGATGGGGTTGGTAATTGCAATCGTAAATTTTCGAACAGATCCGAGAAGTTGGTGGAAGAAGTTGATATAGGGAACGATGTGGTAAGAAATGGTAGCATTATGAAACATACAGATGTTTTTAGGGAGGATTTCTCCAAGAAAAAGGGTGAGCAATAAGGGCACGCCAACTTTGAGATCCCAACCTGCACCAGCGCCAAACATGTGCGACGCTGTATTCTGCAAAAGGATGTTGACCAAAGTGTTTAACATGAAAACAGTGACCAACAAATCTCGAGGATGACGAAGAAGTTCAGAAATTAACCGCTTTCTAGGATCGGGATTTGTTCGGTATATTTTAATCTTCATTGGTGACAAAGAAAACAAAGCGGTTTCTGAGCCGGAAAAAAATCCAGAGGCAAGAGTTAAAAAGATAAGAATAAGGATCTGTATTACTACTATTTCTGTCATAATTCCTTAGAAGTGATGCTTCCGGTGAAGAACACCTTCGTTTGCCCCTCTGGAACAACACCCAGCACTTTTCGTAAAGTTAGCTCAATCCATGCTGGATCACTTTGACTATTAATTTGCATAAGTAGACTTTTTTGTAAATCGAGGGCTTTTTCTTTTTCCAACTTCAACTGCTGAAGCTGTACACTCAACTCTTTGACAACCTCTTTCCTTGCATTTTGCCCCTGTTCAAAAAACATAAAACACAAGATTAAGAAGAAAATGACCCACCAGGAATAGAGGAACATCTCTTCAAATAGACCTAGGGATTTGGAACGAGATTCTTGGTACATTTAAGATTTTTCTAAAAAAACTATTATTTTAAATCTCTAAACAGTTTAAAAAATTTTAATAATTAAAACAAGGTGAAGAGTGTAAGTGCTAACACGTATCTCTCACAACATCTTTAATTTAAACGCAAAGACGCAAAGGCGCGAAGAAAATTTCTTTGGGCTTTGTTGCGTAATTCACCACTGAGAACAGTGAGATCACTGTTCTCGGTGGTGAATTGCGCAACAACGTCATTTCTTTGCGCCTTTGCGTTTAATTTTATTTATTAAGTTGACCATTGATACCTGGGGGTGTGACTTGGTCTTTATGAATTGATAGGAAAACCCATCTTGGATAGCAAAAATCGGGTGACCCTAAGAGGGTGCCGAATAAAATAGCAGAATAACTTCCAATAGGTTACTTGCGAAAGAGGCTTTTGGATGACCTCCTCTTTTTTCAAAAGAGCATCCCGCAACATATCAGCATGTATATGAAAAAAGGATCGGGGAAGGTCCTGCAACGGAAAGAAACCAATATTCCTTGTCTCAGTTCCCGTTCTTGGGGTTCCACTCTCTATTTCGCATTCAAAGAGATGGGTAGGAGTCGTCAAGCGATTAATTGGGGTATAGGCCCCTACCTTTCTGTTGATGTTTACTGTAAAACCTGTTTCTTCGAAAATTTCCCGAATCACCGCCTTTTCTGGATCCTCATTCTCTTCCACGCAACCGCCTGGTAAAACCCAAACCGGAACATCGCGCCTTTGGATGATGAGCACCTGTGTACGATCTTTGCTAAATATAATTCCGTTTACACTATTTTCCATGCGGATGAACTCTCTACGGTAAATCGATTCCTTGCGTTCTTTTATGTGACAATTATAATCGAAATGACATTAAAAGGCGTAATGTAAAAGTCCAGAGGAAATAGTGAATATACGAAAAATCATCCACATTGATATGGATGCTTTTTTTGCATCCATAGAACAGAGAGATCATCCCGAACTCAAAGGGAAACCTGTCATCGTTGGAGGAGACCCTAAAAAGCGTGGAGTTGTAGCAACCTGCTCCTATGAGGCGAGATCTTTTGGAGTTCATTCCGCTATGCCTAGCAGTCAAGCTGTGAAACTCTGTCCGAGAGGCAGCTTTGTCAGACCAAGAATGCAGGTATATCAAGCCGTCTCCCAGAAAATTCGAGAGATTTTTCATCAGTATACTAATCTTGTGGAGCCCTTATCACTGGATGAAGCCTACCTTGATGTCACCGTCAATAAGAAAGGAGAGCCTTCAGCTACACGTTTAGCTCAGCGCATTAAACAACACATTTTCGAGGAAACGGGCCTGACAGCCTCCGCAGGGGTGTCTTTCAATAAATTTCTTGCCAAGGTCGCCTCAGACTGGAAGAAACCTGATGGTTTGACAGTGATCCCTCCCGAAAAAGCTGTAGAGTTTATTGAGAATCTACCCATTCGGAAATTCTATGGGATAGGGGAGGTGACAGAGAAAAAGATGCTTCAACTGGACATCAAGACCGGCGCAGATCTACGGAAGGTCGATCGAGAATTTCTCTCGACTCATTTTGGAAAGATGGGGAATTTTTTCTATCAGATGGCAAATTGCCAGGACAATCGCCCTGTGAATCCTTCAAGGGTTCGGAAATCTCTAGGGAAAGAGGAAACCTTTCCAGAAGATATTCGCGACAAAGAAGAAGTCATAAGCGTGATTCACGATTTGTCGTCTGGGGTTAGCAGCATGCTGCAAAGTCGACATCTAATGGGACGTACCGTCACTGTCAAGGTGAGATATGACGATTTTACTACAGTGACACGAAGGAGGACACTCCAAAATGGTTTTAATGATTCGGAAACAATTTCTGCTGAAGCGATCAAATTGCTCGAAAAAACGGAGGCAGGAAAACGCTTGGTGAGGCTCCTAGGGGTTTCGGTGTCAAGTTTGCAGAGTAACAATGAAAAGAGGTGAATGTAAAACCTCAGAGGCGCGGTAGCGCCAAAAGGTGCAAGCCCCCTGTGAAGCGTTAGCGGAACGGGGGGGGTAAATGTGAAAGAAGGGTAAATAGCTGCGGTAGCTGCGCAAGAAATTAGTCGAACACAAA
>JAAKFP010000235.1 GCA_011065005.1 Chlamydiota bacterium
CTGCTAACACATCATCTTCATCTGCTTTGTTGCAAATTCTTGAAAACTAATAAGTTGTCTGCGAATTTGCGCCTCGCATCTGAAGCGTTGTGTCACCAGAAATGTACAACTTATTTTTGCCCAACTCCTAACTTGTTAAAAAGTAAAATATTTCACTTTCTACGGTATTTCAACGCTGCTTTGGACTTGGCGCGCTTCTTAATTGAAGGTTTCAAATAAAACCTATGTGCTTTTACCGACTTCATCACACCTTCTTTGTCCAATTTCTTTTTTAAAATGCGAAGAGATTTGTCGATCGGTTCTCCAGTACGTACTCTTACTGAGGTCATTGACGTTAAATCCTATATTCTTTCTGCTTACATTGTTACTAATCACCATTTTCAGCTTACAGCAGAGGTGGTTCAGACGTTGCTAACTTCCGCTGTACTGAATATGTAACATAATACCCCATCAAATAGATAAAAATCAAGTACAAATAGCCCTTTTGAAGTTAAAACCCATGATCCCCACCGACAACACCTGAGGAACCCTCAACGAAATAATATGTGTTGGTATGTGGTGATGAAGATTTCACAACCAACCAACCGACTCCGTGCTCAAAAAACTCTTCGAGTTCAACATCTTGTTGAGGGTAAATCACCCTGAAACCGTGTGGAGGAATGTGGATATTCCGTGTCAATGTCTTTTCATCTTTTTCTCGGAAGAAAATTAGCTCTACCTGTGCCTCTCGAGTATACTCTTTAGCAGCGCTAGAATTTGTGATCCACACAGAGGCATTATTCTGATCCATCATTATGGGTAACCACCGAAATGTTCGTGGTTTTGTCTCGAGCTTCGGATTAAAAGGATAAAGATTCGTGCTAATGTTACAAGGCATACCCTCGGCATCTTTTCCTATATCTAATCCGATTTTCACTCTGGCAGGTAGCTTAGTACCTGATTTCGGATTAGCAATAATTCTCGCAGTAAGATTTTCCGAAGTATCGATATTGAGTTCTTCACAAATATCCTTGAATGCAATTTCCCTGATTATTAAAGAAGGAGAGACAATGGTGAGGACATTTTCTTTGGCATTGAGCATTGCTCCTTCAGAATTATAAATTTCAATGTCAATCTGAAACTCTGAAGCAGGGTACATCGGATAAAAGTAAATATTGGTATAGTGACCATGATTTGTTAGAAGAGGAACCATCAGGGTTGCATTGTGCCATTCGGGAGTTGCTTGGTTCCAATAGTCTGTTTGTGCTGTGCATTCTGTGCAATCATAGTAGGTGTGCGTGACAGATATTGCCGGGGGATTCTTTTGGATATTTCCAACGGCAAGTCTTGGAAAAACCCAGTTCAGACGATGTTTCACCTTTGCTGTCCCCAGTTTTCCCTTCAAAAAGCTCTGTAAATCTACTTCTCGTTCGGGGTAGATGATATGCGTTTGATATGGGTGCAACGTTCCTAGGTTGAACTCATGTTTCAAGGTCTCATGATCCATGTTGATGAACTCTACCTGAACTTTATAATCTTTGATGAGCTCAATGCCATTATTCAACCCAATAAATGGCTCCCGGTTTCCATCCGCATAGATGTTAAAACCCGATTCTGGCCTGTGAGAAAATTGGAATTTCGACATGTCTTCATAATCGTTGTAGACCCTCTGTGTCGAATGCACAAAGGTACTAAAACTTGGACCGTAGTAGTTGATAATACCTGCAGGAAAAGAGAAATATAGATTTTCTGAAGAAAAGATCTCAACCTCAAGACTACCCATAAAATGTTTTTCTAGGGAAATATTCGCTCTTTCAAGCTGCTTCGCAAGTTCAATCCTATAGGCTTTAGCCTTATTGATCGTAAACGATGCTCGGTTCAGCACCTGCCCCTCTAGGGATCTCAGAGTAACGACACACTCAAGCCGTTTGATTTGTCTCTTGACAATCCAATACCCCATAAAGAGAAACCGCGATGTCACCCCAGGAAAATGAAAAACGGGAAAGATCGTTGAAGAGCGGAAAATGGGTTTTGGGAAGGGATTTTTCTTCAGGTCTTCAGGAAGGATATCCAGGTGTGCGTCGTACATTCCACCGTAATTTGCCATCGTAGCCCCTCAGTAACTCGAACTTATTAACTAATATTTTATTTATACTAGCAAGTGTTTTTTATCTAAATTCGAATGAAATTGTGTCCCCGTGCTCCCTCCCCATTCAATTCTTCTGTTGTTGTCAAATAGACCTGCTGAAGGTTCCCAACAAGAGAAAACAACTGCTTCCGACGATTTTTGTCCAGACTTACACCAACATCATCGATGAGCATCAGGGGAGAATCCTCTGCCAATTGGTTGAGATGCCCCCATTCTGCAAATCGTAGAGCCGCAACACAACTCCGCTGTTGCCCCTCGCTGGCAAAATAACGCGCCTCGTTATTTCCAATGAAGATCTGCAAATCATCTTTATGAGGTCCCACCAAGGAGCTGCCAAATTGCAACTCACGAGGTCGAGTTTTGGCATACTGCTTCAAGTAGTAGGCATAGATCTCTTGTTCCTCGGCGGGGGCATTGCTCTTATACACTAGCGACAGGTCCTCTCTAGCTCCCGAAAGAGCGGCTTGCACCTCTTGGCACTTTGTTTTCAAATTTTCCACAGCGCGATACCTCTGTCTGACTATATACGCCGCGGCCTTTGCCATTTCGTGCTCCCAAGTTTCTATCGTCGAAAGGTTCTTCATTCTAAGCAGCTGGTTCCTCTGCCGCATCGCACGGTGATACCTGGTAAGGTGATGAACATATAACGGATCAACCTGAGCAAGCTGCTGATCCAAAAAACGGCGTCTCGTCCCCGGCGCACCCTTTATTAAAGCGACATCATCGGGAATCATCACTGCCCCTTGCAACAATCCAAGCAAACCCGAAAGGGAGGGACAAAGAGTATGATTGTGAAGAATCTTACGTTCTTTGCCATCAAAGCTCATCTTTAAAGACTGTTCCACACCATGTTTTACAAAGATGGCTTCCACATAAAAAAAAGAAGCACCATGGCGTATGACATCTTTGGTCTGAGATGTGCGAAAGGAACGGCCCGTCATCAACAGGGATATTGCCTCCAGAATAGACGTTTTTCCACAAGCATTTGGCCCGCAAATCACGTTGACCCGCGGACTAAAAGTGAAATGTCTGTCAGTATAGATACGAAAATTTCTAAGGTGTAGCGACTGAAGATACATCGCTGTTAGCCTATTTCTTCACTCAAACGCATCGGCATCAGAACAAATAGCGGTGTTGATGCAGCCGTTGAACCTTGAAAATCCTCTGAATCGGTGATAACACCCGGATTGAAAGCATCATTTAATCCCATCAACACCGTTTCAGATTTACTATGCCGGAGGATATCAAGGAGGTAATTTGGGTTAAAAGCGATATCTAACCTCTGCCCATGATAATTGACAGGCATGCTCACCTTTCCCTCTCCGACCTCTGCGGTATTCGCATCCAGCTTTAGCTCACCATCTATGAATGAGAACTTCACCGAGTGGGTTGCCTCTACAACAAAAAGTGCGATTTGACGTAAAAGGGTCATAAGCTCTTCTCGATGCAAAGAAAGGACTATATTTGTCTTTTCAGGAATCACACCGCTAACATCCGGATACTCTCCCGTGAGAAGTTTTGTGTGAATGATCGCCCTTTCTGTTTCCACAGCAATCCTGTCCGGCAGGAGATGCAGCGTCACCTCCCCTTCCTCTTCAAGGTTATTGATGAACTCGTCCACAGCCTTCAATGGAAGGATGTACTTTCCTGAAAAGGACGGATCCGTGTCAATATCCAAGAAAGTCCTCGCCAGTCGTTTTCCATCAGTAGCAACAAAACTTGCCTTCCCATTTTGAATATTCAGAAAAACACCTGTTAACGTATAACGATCATCCTCGCGAGAGACAGCAAAAGCGGTACGAAACAGCATCTCCCGCAGCTGTTCCTGCGGCATCTTTATTTGTACAGCACCCATGAGATCTGGCAATGCAGGATATTCACCGCTCTTCATTCCATTAAGCTTAAAGCGTGATGAATCAGCGACAATCTCGGTAACATCATTCGCATTGGTGGAAACTTCAAGATTTACAGAAGTGATCTCCCGAATAAGAGAAGCGAACTTCTTCGCAGGAAGGGTTGTTACCCCCTCTTCTAGGATCTTTGCTTCAGTAAAACATCGAATCCCTATCGTTAAATCCGTAGCAGTAATTACCAACTCATTGCCCTTAGCCTCAATGAGGACATTGGAAAGTAACGGAACCGTGGACTTCTGCCCCACAATATTCTGGCACTTGTTAATCAAGTAATTTAACTGTTCAGTGGCGATAACAAACTTCATGGCTTTTCCCTACAATATTCTAAGATGGAGCAATTAA
Organism: Chlamydiota bacterium; assembly: GCA_011065005.1. GTDB lineage: Bacteria > Chlamydiota > Chlamydiia > Chlamydiales > Waddliaceae > JAAKFP01. Next base: position 4,384 of record JAAKFP010000235.1, read on the forward strand.
AGTATCGTACGTAAGACGCACATGTCAAGACAAATTTCAAGAGAGAGAGGGAGGGAGGAGAGAAAGAGTGCAGAGGGGATTTAAACACAGAGAACCAGAGACGCAAAGAAAAAAGAGAATAATTTTTTTATTTTTTCTCTTTAT
>JAAKFP010000236.1 GCA_011065005.1 Chlamydiota bacterium
CGGGACGGGATTTTATGCTGACCTAAAACCCCGACCTACGTGTCTCGGTCGCAAGCTCCCTCGCACTAGGACGGGGCTAGCTCGCTTTGTCCCCTTATCGGGGACACTGGAAAGTTTTTTTTACCGATTTAAAATTATAAGAATGAAGTGTTTAATGACACAGGTGTAAAGACTTATTTTGATAGGTTGATGCGTATGCGATCTTCGCGGTTATTAAGCAGGGGTCTGAACGGTTACGGACAGGTTGTTATTTATGAGAATATCTATTATAATACTACTCTTTATATTGCAGGGATTTAAAGATGACGTTTAACAGAGAAAACCCATATTTTGCTTCGATTAAGGAGAGATACTCCTTGTGTGGGAAGGACCCCCAGAAGGATACAATACATTTGGTTTTAGATCTCAAAGACTCTGGAATCAAATACATCGTCGGCGATAGTGTTGCCATAATTCCTGCCAATGATCCAGCTGTCGTGCAAAGAACTTTAGACGTAATGAACGCTACAGGTGAGGAAATCATTCAAGACAAACGGTCCGGAACCTCATGGCAGCTGCGAGAATATTTAACCCAAAAAGCTAACATCAAAGATTTGAGTAAAAAGTTTCTACTGGAATTGTGCGCAAGACAGACAAACTCTCAGAAAAAAGATACGTTGGAACCTCTTTTGGCCGAAGGGGCGCAGGATAAACTGAAAGAATTTCAAACAAAACATGAAGTGTGGGATGCCCTGAAGGGGAATCCGGAAGCCCATCTCACCCCACAAGAAGTCTGCAATCTTCTCATGCCTATGATACCGCGATTTTACTCCATCGCCTCTTCTATGAATGCTGTAGGGGAAGAAATGCATTTGACCATTGCCATACAAAAGTGGAACTCCAATGGACAACAACGCTTAGGAGTTTGTACACATTACCTCTGCAACCTCGTCCCTTTGAATCAAGCCGATGTTCCGATCTATATTCAACCCCATAAGGGATTCACTTTACCCGCCGATCCAAAGGCACCCATAATCATGGTCGGTCCAGGAACAGGTATAGCGCCATTTCGCGCTTTCATGCAGGAGCGTGAGTCGTTGAACTGTACAGGGGAAAATTGGCTTTTCTTCGGCGAGTGTCATTGTGATCACCACTTTTTCTATGAACAATACTGGAAGTCGCTAGAATCTAAAGGAAAACTTCGCCTCGACGTTGCTTTCTCACGTGATCAGGAACGCAAAATTTACGTCCAACATCGGATGCTAGAAAATGGCAAAGACCTTTTTCAGTGGATCAGAGATGGCGCCTTCCTCTATGTTTGTGGCAATGCTTGCTGTATGGCAAAAGGTGTTGATGCTGCCCTGCATCAGATTGTTCAGCAATACGGGAATCTTACAGAAGAGAAAACAAAAGAGTACGTCAAACAACTCCGATCCGATAAGAGGTATATTAGAGACATCTACTGATGGGAGGTGGAGGTTTGGAGAGGGGATTAAACACAGAGAAGCAGAGACACAGAGAAAAAAAAGAGAAAAACAAAATAGAGGTAATTGCAAAACCAGGAAAAAGTTTCATTTTTTCCTGGTTTTACAATTATCTCTTCTCTTTTTTCTCTGTGTCTCTGCTTCTCTGTGTTTAAACCGCTCTCCAGGTTTCAGCTCTCCTCCACCGTCGTAATTGTGGCCAAGGCCTGCACACCATCTCCGCATCCGAAGTCGGTAAGCCCTTCGCCTGATGTGGCAGTGATTCCTACTTGAGAGATAGAAATACGCAACACACGAGCAACATTTTCTCGCATTTCCATAAATCGTTCTTTGAATTTAGGTTTCTTCCCTTCGATGCAAATGGCAATATGTGTAATCTTTTGCTTTTCCAGGGTTTTGAGCGCCTCTTTGAGGTAGACTTCACTGTCTGTGATTCCGTCCTTTAGGCAGAGGTCATCAGCAATAGCGCCCAGAATGAGTTCCCCCGTTAGGGAGGTAATAGCATTGCAGAGAGCATGAAAGACAACATCGCCATCAGAGTTGGCGTTGATTCCGGGGGCGTCATCAAAGATCAGCCCTCCGATGATACAAGGTTTTGAGGAATCGGGGGGAAGAAATCGATGGCTGTCTTGACCCATTCCTGTACGAACTGTCATAAATTCGGCTCCTTTTACTTTTTTGCTTTTCTTACATGCTATTTTTGCATATCGTCGGCATTTTAGGAAAGCGTTTCGATCCCTCTTTATTAATTTATGCGATTTTAACTTAATCTTAAACGTTTCTTAACTTTATTGTTTTACAATTGTGGTTTATTAAGAACAGTAAATAAGTAAGTGAGGTAAAGATATGAGTATAGATGGAACACGAGGTCTCGGTTTTGTAGATCAAGTAAGTCCTCCTGATGAAGATGATAACAATGAGGAGACGCCCGTTCGAAAAACCGCAAATGTGGGAAAGGGGGCTTTAGAATGGGTGAAGGAAACATTCCAAAATAAAGTGAAGCCTTTTCTGAAGAGAACGTGGAAAATTATTGTTGCCGTTGCGGTAGCAATTTGCATGATTATTTCAGCGATCTTTACAGCGATTTTCTTAAGAAAGAAAAGTCAAGATCGGACGCAAAATAGCCAGAAAAATTCTCCCCCTACTCCGAAGGAGCCGACTACTAGCGACCCTTTAAAAGATCTGCCTAAGAGGTCAACTCCAATTTTAGATGTATCCGCTTCGACCGAACCTTTAAAAGATCTGCCTAAGAAGTCAACTCCAATGTTGAATGTATCCGCTGTGAGGGGTAGGTCAAGTCCTCGTGGCCGCAGGCCACCTACTCCAAGGGAAAAGCCTGAAATTGTAAAACCTTGAGGGGTTGTCCGATTTGGATTGAGAGAAATCTGCTAAACTGATAAAAGTAAACTTAAATTTAACAGTAAGGCTTTAGCGCAGATGCAGGTTTCTTCCGAAAAGAATATAGAAGTACTCAAGATTGTTGGAGGTAATCCCTTGCAAGGGCACGTTAAAGCCGCGGGCGCCAAAAATGCCATCACCAAGCTGTTGGTGGCTTCCCTTCTTTCGGATAAGCGATGCACTTTTTATAATGTTCCCAATATTGGCGATGTAGAAGTTACCGTTGCTTTGTGTGAAGAAATAGGAATGGAGGTTGATTGGGATAAAGAGGCCGGCGTGATGCAGGTTGTCACAAAAGAACTGCGCACCTCCTATGTTCCCCAAAGATTTTCTGGATCAAATCGGATCCCCATTCTTATGATGGGAGCACTTCTCAGTCGAACCAATGAAGAGATAATCATTCCCACGGTTGGTGGGTGTCGCCTTGGTCCCAGACCTGTAAACTTCCACATGGTGGCTCTTGAAAAATTGGGCGCTTCCATTGAATTTCGTAAAATGAAACGGGAAGGCGCCTACTTTGCTCATGCTCATGATGGTTTAAAAGGGACGTTGATCGAGCTCCCTTTTCCCTCAATGGGAGCTACGGAGAACACCATCCTCGCCGCGGTCACTGCTCGTGGGACTACAGTCATCAAAAATGCTGCTATCGAACCAGAAGTTGTTGAGTTGATTCTCTTCTTGCAGAAGTTGGGAGCAAATATCTTTCTGGACGTAGATCGCACGATTCAAATTCATGGAACCCGTCGCTTTTATGAAGTGGAGCATACCGTCATTCCCGACAGAATTGAAGCGGCATCTTGGGGGATGGCAGCGATTGCTTCGAAAGGAAGAGTATTTGTTGAGGGAGCTCAGCACCAGAATATGCTCACCTTCCTAAACAAAATCCGCGAAGTCGGCGGCGGCTTTGATGTCAAGAATGATGGCATAGAGTTCTACTACGATGGCCCCCTCCAGGGAGGGATTCACCTTGAGACAGATGTCCATCCCGGTTTTATGACCGATTGGCAGCAGCCGTTTGTGGTGCTGTTGACACAAGCATCGGGAACTTCTGTTGTCCATGAAACCGTTTATGAAAATCGCTTTGGCTACACGGAAACCCTCGTTAAAATGGGAGCGGATATCACCCTTTTCCGTCAGTGTTTGGGAGGGAAAGAGTGCCGCTTTTCTTCGCAGTCGTATGCCCATAGCCTCATTGTCAACGGTCCTACGTCATTGTCGGGAAGGGAGGTCACCATTCCCGATCTACGGGCAGGCTTTGCTTATGTGATGGGGGCGGTTATTGCAAAAGATACGAGTGTTCTTTCCGGCTTGCCCTTCATTGATCGCGGATATGAAAATCTCGATCAAAAGCTTCAAGGCTTGGGTGTCGATGTCACCCGCATCAAGATTCCTGTCACCAAAGAAGAAGTCCCTTCTCTAGACGAAGAACTCGCCATTCAGATCTGAAAAATAAACGCCAAGACGCAAATTCGCAAAGAAAAAATTTTTATAATCCAGTTTTTCCTTTATTAAATCTTAATACTGGGCTGTTAAAATCTATGACCGCAAAAGTCGGTTGGATTTTTAGAAATCAGCCTTGAATCTCGCTATGCAATATTTTGAGTTCTATTAGCTGTCGTCATGAGATTCTTATAAAAGTTAGTGATCTTTATAATTTT
>JAAKFP010000237.1 GCA_011065005.1 Chlamydiota bacterium
AAGTGAGATTACTGTGAAATATGATAGCAGAAATTATTCTGTACAATGGCACATGGGATTTATCTCCACATTTACGCAACGGACCGATATTGATCTTGCTCTATTACAAATTGTTCCATCAATTCCTACACCTCATTTTCTACACGTACAAAAAAGTATATCTGAGCTACATATTGGAACAGATATATATTTTGCCGGATATCCTCTAAATCAAACGACACTTACTTTCCATAAGGGGATGGTTTCTTCGTTTCCTCCTCATGTAAATGGAATAAACCATTTTACGATTGATGGAACGATAGTGAAGGGTAATTCTGGAGGACCTGTTATCCAAGTGGAAAAAGATAGGCTTGTGCTCATTGGGATCATCTTCGAATCAGTAGCAGACGTAAATGAAAAATTTTTCCTAGCAAGTGAAGTATTAGAACATATAAGAATGCAACCTCCTCAAGGCTTGGTGATGACAATTTCCAGTGGTCAAGGAGATGTAAAAAGCATATCAGAAACACAGATGTTATTAGACATTATAGATGTATTGAAAAAAAATTTGTCTACTGGCATTGGTAAAGCGCTTCATGCCCAACACATAACCCAAATGACGCAATTAACTGGAATTTCACCCTCGTCAGATGCAACAAAGACGCCCACTCAAGTAGGTATTACACTCACCGCAGCAAAAGGGTTGGATGAAGCCGTGCTTAAAACGCCATCACACATGAGCAAGCCTGAGTCTACACCTCCATCCTCCGACCCACTGCCAGGTATTTCGGATCCCATAAGGAGTCTTTGCCAATTCATAATTGATCAGGCAAAAAATAATGAGGCTTGCCAATTGGCTCAGCAAGCATTGGGTAGTGATACAATAGAACCTTTTCTTAGCCAGATAAGAAAATTAGATCTAACAGGATGTGCTCTTGATACGTTACCCGATGCCATGAGCGCACTTGTTGAGTTAGAGTATCTTGACTTAACCGCCAACTTCTTATCAGCTCTACCAGAAAGCCTTTGTAATTTAAGTAATTTAAAAGTTCTCAACTTACGGGGGAATCATTTTACGGTCTTCCCTGAGTGCCTTTGTAAAATACCCTCTCTCAATAAAGTCGATATTCTCGAAAACCCCCTAAGAGCGGTGCCTATTTCTATGCGCAAGGTAATATGGGATTTGCCACCTTTCGCAAAATGGATATAAGTCCTTATACTGCCGACATATTTTTAAACAAGAACTTTTTCAAATCCAGTACACCTTTAAATAATAACAATTGGACTTCGTGTAAATCCTCTGGTGTGTCGCTTAAATCTCTGTGCTCGCCTACATCTTGAGGGATGGAGGCGAGTTCATTATTTACTGCTGTGAATAATTGCAGATATTTGTCTTTATTGTCGGGAAAATCAAGACCAACGACTAATCTCAAAGCTGTAGAACATTCAATAATGGCTGAATGAGGAAAAGGAAAGCTTTCCCGAATAAGAAGAGGCAATTGCGATTCCCTGGCTTTTCCAAATAGGTAATATTGCATAATTTTTGTAATTTTTTTTACTTTGTCTTCATCTGGATCACCACAAAACTTGACTTGTAATCCAATCAGAGGGATATTATCATCCTTATTCGCTCTAGAGATCGATACTTGATTTGAATGAGCGCTTTCTTTTGAACCTGTTAAATGCTCAAGCTGAAGATAGTTAGCGTTGGTATGCTTTAAAACGTCTTCATAAAAGCGTTGGATTTCATCCGACGCATTAGAAAATAGAAGCGAGAAAAACCTTTCTGCTTCAGGGGAAATTGGATCTTTTCTTTTAAAGATTTCTAAATTTTTGACTAACTCTTTCCTCAGATTATTGTTTGCTGATTTTCCCAAAATTACCACTACACCCCCAGTATATCTATCTAGCCCACAGCTATAAAATTTGGCTAGACTAGCAATAAGTATAAGAGTGAGGTTACCAGATGCGATTTGGGTGCTGAATTGTCTTTTTATCGTTAAAATACGGGAATCAGTAAATAAGGTAGTAGATAGATCTAACACAACAGTTAACAGGGATCTCTCATCTAGCGCTTGTTCAATTAACCGTTCTACTGGATTTACCCTTACCTCTGATAAGGTGACATTGTTAGGATAAAGATCTAATAATAAGACCTGAACCTTATTCCCAAATGTCTCCTCAGATTTTGGGTTTATTTTCACGATGTCCCAATCATTTGCAAAAAATCGTGGCATGTCATAATATAGTTCATAATAGCTTCCATGAACAATTGCTAGCGTTGGTTTGTTTCCCCCTTTTTCACCTTGTTGCAAAGCTAACAGACCAGCTTCTAAAACATAGTCGTAACAGCTCATGCCACTATTAAAACAAAATAGTTCGCTATCCTCAACAAGGGGTTTAGGAAATACATTGTACAGAGATGCTTCAATCGGAACTGGGCTTTTTTTAGGTTGAAAAAAAAGACTTAAAAAAATCACTTCTTCGATAGCCAAATACATATGACGCAGTTGCTTCTCAAATGTATCACTTGTCGAGAGTTGATCCAAACTGTTTCCAAGCAATGTTAAGCATTGTGAAATTTCACTTTGAAAAAACGGGTCTGCCCGATCGCACCACACAGTACGTTCTTCCGATTTAATAGCTTGCAACATTTTAAGAATGATTCCCCGATAGATTGATGCAAATGGCTTTTTATCTGAGTCTTCCGTTTTGTCAATAATTGCACTGATTTGTTCTCCTATGTTTCTGCAATCGCTAGACTTTGTAGAGGACACTGGATTGGCATTATATACCTTGCTTAAATAACCTATTTTGACCAATGCTGACTTCATCAAAATGACTTCAGGAAATGCACCTATATTCCCTTGAAGGTTGCGCATTTCACTGATTAGCTCGGAAGTAAGCTCACTTACTGATTCGGAACCATTTCTTACAAAAAAAATATATACTCCCACATAGGAATTAATAGAAAAAACTCCCCCTACAGCCGATTGATCATCTAACTTATTTACGAAATCTTGCGCTTGCTTGATTAAGCCGGATACATTTAACAAGTCTTGTTGTAAATTCTTTTCAATCCAGGGAGTAATATTAAAAAACGTGCGTTTTTCAGGTATAGCATCGGATAAATCAAGACATTCTTTGTAGTCATATTTATCATCCTTTAGGAAGACTCTGCAGGCTTTTTGCATAACATGTGCATACAAACATGGCTTAATCACTCCAATCACATCATTCGTCTTGACGACAAACCCCTCATAATGTTCTTTTACCACTTGTAAAAATAACTTGTGAATAGAGCTGCCATCACCTCGATAGTAAGAGGCACGATTCTCTTCAATGTAATCCCAAGCTGAGCGGGGCATGGTTTCCGTCTCACATAGAATCGGAATGGTTGAGCACATAGAAAGGTAATGCAAAACAAAGGTGGTTATTTTTAGGCTTTGATCTTCAACATTGGCTCTGTCAACCTCACTCATACCCTTAACTCTGGATTGTAACTGAGAGGATAAGTCACCAATGCGACCCACTTTGACAACACAATCTCGAAATATCTCGTGCAAATACTTTTCAGTGCAATGAGACAAATGGTTCTGATTCGGAATGATGTTAGATATGATCGACTTATACTCATCACTTATTGGGGGTGTCACGCTAGTTGCCATTTTCTTCTCTCATGTATAAAAATTTGAACGTTATTTTTTTGCTTATCCCGCATAAGTTTTAGTAAATCATTATAAATGACACATCCTTTTCATTGAAGATAAATGTATGCTCTTTCCTAAAAAAAGTAGGTCGTTTTGATATAGACTCTTCGAACCAAAAGAGGAGTTATATACTGCTCCGTATTAAGACAAAAAAGGTGCTTGTGGAGTGAAATCAAAAAAACTTTCAATTCCCCCGTGTTCTATGAGTGGTTTCAACATGTTTGCCTTTAAACATCGTCAATGAGGGGATGTTAATCTCCAGAAGGATTTTCGGGAAAGAGAGCAAGGCTACTGTTGAATGTATTCGATGATGCACAAGGGGGCGCCGTCCCCTTTTTGGTTTTCTTTGCGAACGATACGCGTATATCCACCATTTCGGAAAGACTCTCAATCTCCACCCTCATTTTCATCTCGTTGTAGCAAACGGTTTTTTTAGCCACGACGGCAACGAACTGCTGTTCCATGAGGCTTCTCTCACTCCCGATATCGCTGACACCCAAGACTCCATTGAACCTCCTATCCTTCGGCCGGCAAGGTAGAGAGAATGTCCTTTCTCAGCAAAGGCAGATGCAGCGGCTCTTGCTATTGCAGAGGTTGCTCCTAAAACTAATACAGCACCACTCATCTCTTCTCCTCAATTCCTAATCTGCGGGATAGATCGGAATGAAACCTTCCCTCAGGATCTACCGCGGCTTTGACTCGCCGCCATTCCGGATATCGAGGATACATCGCCCGAAATGTTTCTGGTTTCATCCGCGCATCTTTTGCTAGATAGACGCGTCCTCCATATTTTAGAACGAGTTCATCG
>JAAKFP010000238.1 GCA_011065005.1 Chlamydiota bacterium
CAAAGACGCTAAGAACACCTTATTCTTTGCGTCTTGGCGTCTTTGCGTTGAAATTCTCAGCTTAAGTTGACGGCATTGTCTGAACGCTTACATAGTCAAGTCTTTTTTTTCAAAACTTCGTGACATTAAATTCTGAGTTGTTGAGAATCCAATTTTTTAGAAATCTGAGGACTTCCTCATCAAGCCATAGGAGCTATGTTAATCTTATGGTGGAAGGTAGAGGCCCCGGGTGACAGTCATTGCGTAGTAGAATTATTGGAGATTCGCGTTACAATGAAGCAGTTTGCTGAAACTCCAGACGCTGAATATTGGAAGAAGCAGATCGCATGCCAGTACGCGTGTCCTGTTCATACAGACGCCAGAGGTTATGTTCGTGCCATTGCCAACGGCGAATACCAAAAAGCCTATCTTATTGCTCGTGGACCCAACCCTTTGGCGTCCATTTGTGGTCGCGTTTGCGGAGCGCCGTGTGAGAGGAGCTGTCGACGGGGTTCCTTCGACAAACCAATAGCGATCCGAGCATTAAAACGTTTCGTCACAGAAAGATTTGGTCCTGAATCCCTCAAACATTCTATTGGAAGAGTCAAAGAAGAGATCATGTCAACAGCATCTCCAAATGCTGACATTGATGAACTTGGATTTCTTAAACATTTACAGATTGCAGGGAAGCTGAAAAACCCTGGAGGGAAAAAGGTTGGAATCATCGGTTCAGGGCCCGCTGGCCTTGCTTGTGCCCACGATTTAGCTTTGCTAGGCTTCAGGCCTGTTGTTTATGAATTGGAATCCCAGCCTGGAGGGTTGCTCTATACGGGTATCCCCAACTATCGCCTTCCCAACGAAGTTATCGATGCCGAAATTGAGATCATTCGGAGAATGGGTGTTGAATTTATTTGTAGCTGTGAAGTTGGAAAAGAGATCTCCTTTGCTGAACTAAAAGAGATATATGATGCTGTCGTCATTTGTGTCGGTGCCAGACGTTCTCGATGGCTACAGCTTCCGGGTTCGGATGCTGTAGGAATTATTGGAGGTGTCGACTTCCTGAGGTCGGTAGCGATAGGAAAGCCTGTTCCTGTAGGTGATCGCGTCGTCGTTATCGGTGGTGGAAATGTCGCCTACGATGTAGCACGTTCAGCCCTTCGTCATATTGAAATGGATGCAGGACGCATGGCGGTGAGGATGGGCGCCAAAGAGGTCAACCTTATCAGCCTAGAAACCTTAGAAGAGATGCCTGCAGACGATATGGAAATTTTGGAAGGTGATGAGGAAGGAATCATACGTCACAACGGCTGGGGCCCCGTACAATTTCTTACGGATGAGAAAGGAAAAGTTGCCGAAGTCGAATTCCAAAAGTGCTTGAGTGTGTTTGACGAAAACCGGCGTTTTAGTCCAACGTTCGATAGTGAGAAAAAGATGACTCTGAAAGCAGACACCGTCTTACTTACCGTTGGACAAGCCACAGACCTTTCCTTTTTAGATCCTAAAAAGGATGGCATCGAAATTGACCAGCGAGGATTTATTCCGCACAACCCCGACACGCTGGAAACGAAAGGAAAAGGTGTTTACGTTGCCGGCGACTTACAAACTGGACCCAGAATGATTATCGACGCTGTTGCTTCAGGAAAAAAAGCGGCCCGCGCCATTTATAATGCATTGACAGGAGACACGCTAGACCATACGACTCTTGAAAGGCATACCGATCTATCCTCCTATTCTTATTACAGAAGGGAAAATGGATTCGAGAAAATAGAAAGATCAAATGTTCCCTGTTCCCCTCTTGAAGAACGTTTAGCCGATAAAGATGCGCTCGTCGAAGAAGGGTATACAGAAGAGATGGCCCAAAAAGAAGCTTCTCGCTGTTTTGACTGTGGCATCAACACCATCTTCGATGGTGACCGTTGTGTGATGTGCGGCGGTTGTGTTGACGTTTGCCCATCACGATGTTTGGACTTGATACCAATCGCTGACATGGACCTAACTGAAGAGCAAATACAAATTGCTCGCAATTCCCTCGGAGAAGACTGGAAAGATCAAACAGCTATTATTAAAGACGAAACAATTTGTATTCGATGTGGTTTATGTTACCAGCGTTGCCCTGTCGACGCTATTTCTATGGAAAGATTTGAATTTACGGAGGTATACCAATGACTTCGACTCCAAGATTTAAGGGAAAAGTCACTCGGAGAGATTTTCTTGGAAGATTAGCAATTGGAGCTTTTATAGTTTCAACGATTAGTGCTTTTGTGAGTCTTTTTAAGGTTCCCCTAATGCGATCTTATGCAGAACCTTCAAAAGTCTTTAAAGTTGGAGATCCTGCAAACTTTAAAATTGGAGAGGTCGCCAATTTGGAAAAATACAAGATAAGTATTTTCCGTACCGAGAGCGGTCTTTATGCCGTATCATCCGTTTGTACACACCTCGGGTGTTTAGTCAAGTTTTCAGGTTCAGAATTCAAATGTCCCTGTCATGGATCAATCTTTGATAAAAACGGTAACGTCAAAAGTGGTCCAGCACCAAGAGCTTTGGAATGGTATGCTTTATCTCTAGACCCTGTAGGGCAACTTGTTGTAAATACTAACGATGTCGTTCCGCAAGGAACTTTTTTCAATGTAGGATAAGTCATGAATGGCGTAAAAAAATTTACTCAGAACATTCGAGATATTCCAAGTGAAGTGGTGAAATCCGTTTCACGGTATGGAGCTCCAACGTCAGACCGCGCTGCATCGGAAAAAGTCTTCCATAATTTTTTCCTCCATATTCATTCCGTGAAAACACACCTGTGGACCCTAAAACCTTTTTTTACGATGGGCCTAGGGATGATTTCTTTTGCCTCTTTTGTGCTGCTGACCATTTCCGGTATTGTTCTCATGTTCTACTACAAGCCTACAGTGGCAGAAGCGTATGACTCCATAAAAGAGATCACCTACGTGGTTCCCATGGGATACTACCTCAGAGCTTCTCACCGATGGCTCGCACATATCATGGTGATCGCAGTAATGGTTCATATGGCTCGCGTATTTTTTACAGCCTCCTACAAAGGGCCTAGAAAATTTAATTGGGTGATCGGCGTTTTTCTCTTTGCCACAACTTTGGGGCTGTCCTTCACAGGATACTTACTCCCTTGGGATCAGCTAGCCTACTGGGCAGCAACCATTGGAGCGAACATTGCCGAGTCCCCCAAGGAAGTGACAGATGCCCTTGGAATCACTAGTTTTTTTGACATTGGAGGCATTCAGAAAAGAATCTTGCTTGGCGGTACCACTGTAGGAGGTGAAGCCCTGCTAAGGTTCTATCTACTCCATGTTGTGGTGCTACCCATACTGCTTATTTCCCTCATAGGAGTGCACTTTTGGAGGATACGCAAAGATGGAGGAATGTCCCGCCCTTCAGATGTTGATCAACGTTTAGAGGCCGAAAGCACAGAAGAAGAACTGTTGCCAGTAACAACACAACGAGTGAAAGCAAAATCTTTTGGCCTGATGTGTTTTGTCAAAGGAAAAACACCACCAGTGAAGAAGGCTACAGAAAATACTGTCAATTCCTGGCCACATGCCTTCTATGCAGAAATGGGTCTCTTCAATTTGACCTTTCTGATCTGCCTCATTTGGACCGCTTTTGCCGGAGCTCCTCTCAAAGAGATCGCCAACCCCTTCCTTCCGGAAAATCCAGCAAAAGCCCCTTGGTATTTTCTAGGATTACAGGAACTTGTCTCCTATTCAGCGTTTATGGGAGGGTTTGCCATCCCTGTACTTACTATATTGAGTTTAATTCTGATCCCTTACATCGACCGAGATAAAGGAGAGTCCGGAATCTGGTTCCCTGAAAATGGGGAAAAAAGACTTATCCTCTTCTCAATACTCTATGCCAGCACAGTTGTCATAGGATTAGAGGCTTTTGCCATCAACTTCGGTTGGCTTCGGAACTGGTTTCCCAATATTCCGCAGTTGTTCATCACCTTTTTAAATCCGGGAACACTACTCGTTGCAGCTTTTGCCTACTGGTCGGTACGAACAATACAAAAGACGGGATCGGTACGTTTGGGTGGCGTTGCCTTTTTCACATGTTTTTTAGTTGGTTTTATCATTCTGACGGTGATCGGAGTTCATTTCCGAGGACCAAACTGGGATTTTTTTTGGAGCCCTTCACAGTGGCCTATACATTAGATAGAAGAGAAAAACTATGAAGCTTTATAAACAGCTATTGATTGTCACAAGTATCCTGGTAACCATCTTCATTTGGTATTTATTTTTTCAACAGGAATATTTTACTGAATGGAAAAGCTGTCAAAGGAATTACAGAAACCTTCTCATTGAAAAAGCTACAACATCAGATACACAAAGACTCGCAGAAGATTATCCCATACAAGTCCGTCAGAATTACATCGAAGACCTAAATGAGATCGATCGATGTATTACCTGTCACGCAGGTATTGACAACCCTCAAATGGCACAAGAGATCAACCCTTATAAAACCCATCCGGGAAACTATCTGGAA
>JAAKFP010000239.1 GCA_011065005.1 Chlamydiota bacterium
CATTTCCCATGGAGCTTACACTTTGCTCGATGAGGAAAAAACCAGAGGAGTACCCATCTTGGCAATAGGTGAGCATCGCTGTTAGCGCTACTAGTAAAGAAATTCGTTTCATCTGAAACCCTCCATTTAAAACATAAAAATATTCTTTATAAAGATGGTAAAATTTTTAATCACCATACAAGACTGTGCGTTTTTATTCTAGAAAAAAAATGGTAAGCGTTCAGCCCCCTGCTTAATAACCGCGAAGATCGCGAAGGAAGCGAAGAAAACACGAAGAATTTAACTATTTCATAAAAAAATCTTCGCGTGTTTTTCGTTTTCTTCGCGTTCTTCGCGGTTAACAGATAGAGGTGAATGGTTACTTGCCCAACTTTTCCTTGATCAGCTCATTCACGATTTGTGGGGAAGCTTTGCCGCGGGTGAGTTTCATCACCTGGCCTACGAGGAAGCTAAACGCTTTTTCTTTTCCTGCTTTGTACGCTTCGATAGATTGTGGATTTTCTGCAAGCACTTGATCCACTATGGTTTCGATGGCAGAACGATCATTCATCGGTTGATAGTCGGGATTTTCTTTCACGATCTCTTCGGGGTCTTTGTCGGGATGACTGATCATATCATCGGCGACAGATTTGGCGATTCTCCCTGTAATGGTACCTTTGTCGATCATGCTCACTAGTTTACCAATGTGGGATGCCGGAATACCGGAGGTGACGAGTGTTTTGTTCATATCCTTGAAGCGGCCGGCGAATTCGACAATGAGCCAGTTACAGAGACTTCTGGGGTTGTCACAGAAACTCAAGGCCTCTTCGTAGTAATCCGCCAATGGCTTGTCACTGGTCAGCACGAAGGAACTATCGGGAGCGAGACCTAGCTCGCTGACATATCTCCGTTCTCGTTGAAGGGGAAGCTCTGGTAGAGATTCCCGGATCTCTTCAATGTATTTGTCTGTCAGGACAATTGGTACCAAGTCGGGCTCAGGAAAATAGCGATAGTCGTTAGCATATTCTTTGTGCCGCATGAGAACTGTTTCCTTGCGGTCTGGGTCCCAACGATAGGTTGCTTGTTGGACAATTTCTTCAAGAGGAAGATCGGGGTGTTCCTGATACGCCTTCATTTGACGCTTTATTTCTGCTTCCAAAGCCAGTTGCATGTTGCTGAAGGAGTTCATGTTCTTGATTTCTGTTTTGTTACGAAGTCCTTCTTCTCCTTTCTTCCGAAGCGAAATATTCGCATCAACGCGAAGAGACCCCTCCTCCATGTTGCAGTCGGAAGCGTCGATGTATTGCAGAATAGCTTTTACCGCCATGCAATAGGCTACAGCCTCTTTTGTGTTACGGATGCAGGGTTCCGAAACAATTTCGACCAGTGGAACTCCAGCTCTGTTGTAGTCGACACCCGCGAAATTGGAAAAATGCTTCAGCATTCCGGCATCATCTTCGAGGTGCACACGATTGACAGCAAAAGTTTTCTCTTCACCGTCAACCTCAGCGATTACCGTTCCACCAATGACAATCGGTTCGTCAAATTGGGTGATCTGAAAATTGCGTGGGCTGTCTGGATAGAAGTAAGACTTCCGATCGAACTTGCTGAACTTAGCGATTTCGGCGTTGATGGCGCACCCAAATTGGACTGCTTTGCGGACAGCTTCTTTGTTGAGAACGGGGAGAGACCCCGGCATTCCGGTACACACTTCGCTGATATTGGTATTGGGTTCGTCACCAAAATGGTTCGGCGCCACACTAAACAGCTTTGACTTGGTATTCAACTCCGCATGGATTTCCAATCCGATGATGATTTCCCATTCGCTATTCTTTGCCATAATTTTTATCCTTACAATTTTCCTCTTCTGCCTTCATCCTTCAAAAAGGGGTGGTGTGGCCTTATGATATTCAGTAGCTTGTTCGAATGCGTTTGCTATTTGAAGAACGTTTACATCCTGTTTTTGAGGGCCAATAAGCTGAAGACCGAAAGGCATATTTTCCTTTGTAAAGCCGTCGGGGATACTGATTCCTGGAAGGCCTGCCAAATTTACGGAGATGGTATAAATGTCTTCCAGATACATTTCTAAGGGGTCTTTAATTGACCCAATCTCAAATGCTGCCGAAGGCGAGGTTGGCATAGCAACAACGTCACACTGCTCAAACGCTTTCTTGTAATGTTGAATCATTAGGGTTCGTACTTTTTGAGCTTTCTTGTAATAGGCGTCTTGATATCCTGCGGAAAGAACAAATGTTCCAAGCATGATGCGTCGTTTGACTTCAGAGCCGAATCCCGCTTCTTTGGAATAATTGTAAACCTGGTCCAGGGTCTTAGCTTCAGGAGAACGGACCCCATATCGGATCCCGTCGAAACGAGCAAGGTTTGTTGACGCTTCAGCAGTTGCTAGGATGTAGTAGACGGCGAGGGAGTATTTCAAGATGTCGAGATCGATTTCGACGATTTCGGCACCAAGGCTTTTCAGGGTTTCTAAAGCTCTTTTAAAAACCTTGGATGGTTCTTCTTTTAATCCTTCGAGAAACTTCCAGGGGACTCCGACTCTTTTTCCTTGAATATTTCCTGTCATGGTAGAAAGGTATTTTTCTGCTGGAGCGGGAATGCTTGTCGAGTCGCGTTCACAGTGCTGACCAATCACCTCCATGATCAGGCCCGCATCTCGAGTATTTGCAGCAAGAGCGCCGATCTGGTCGAGTGAAGACCCAAAAGCTACCAATCCAAAGCGAGAAACTCTGCCATAAGTCGGTTTAAAACCAACGATACCACATAGGGAAGCAGGCTGGCGGATTGATCCACCGGTGTCGCTTCCAAGAGCTACAGGACACAATCTTGCTGCTACCGCTGCTGCGGAACCGCCAGAGGAACCACCGGGGGCGCATTTGAGGTTCCAGGGGTTATGAGTCTGCTGCAGGGCAGAGTTTTCTGTTGAGGAGCCCATAGCGAATTCATCGAGATTCGTTTTTCCAATGATGATAGCATCTTCCGCCTCCAAGAGCCGAGCGACAGTAGAATGAAAAGGAGCGCGAAAATTTGTTAAGAATTTTGAAGCGCAAGTGCTGATTTCACCTTTGACGTGTATATTATCTTTCATCGCTATGGGTATGCCGGCGAGCTTACCACACTGTTGACCAGAAGCGCGTTTAGCGTCGAGTTCTTTTGCTTTGGCCAAAGCTCTCTCTTCAAATACATTGAGGAATGCACCAATTTGCCCATCGTATTTTTTGATCCGATGGAGGAAATAGTCAGTGATTTCTGATGCAGAAAGCTCACTGTTGACGAATTTGTTATGGATCTCTTCTGCTGATAGCTTATGCATGGGATTCGTGTTAGTTTTTTTTGATTACCGGTGGTACCCTAATTAATCCTCCAACTTGTGATGGAGCGTTTCCGAGAAATGTTTCGCGTGGCATGGTTTCACCTACTGCATCTTCACGCATAACGTTAACGATATCTTCAAGTACGTGATTGCAGGGTGCAACGTTTTCAGTATCGATCTCTTGGAGCTGTTCAAAATAACCAAGAATTTTTTCAAGATCCTTTAAAAGGGATTCCTGTTCCTCTTCTGAGCAGTGAATACGGCTCAACAGCGTAAGATATTGAATCATTTCTTTGTCAAGATGTGCCATTTTATCTACTCACTACCTGCTTGAACATAATCAAAAAAATGATAAACCGATCCAAAATAACATGCAATAGAATATACCTAATTGTATACCTAATCAAAAAGGCATTTCATTCTATTCCATTATCTAGGAGTATGAAAATGCTGGGACGATGCCCCCAACCAAAAATGTGTCATCATTTGGACTAAGCCGTGCCAACGGCTTCTTCAACATAGCTGTGCAATAATATGGACGGGTTTATTTAAAGGTTGCACATTTTTTGAATATGCAGATGCGTTTGCATGGCTTCCGGAAAAAAGCCGATTGCTCGGCTTAGTCCAAGTGATTTGGCTGTCTTCAAATTTGGACTAAGAAAAATAGTTTGGACTAAGCCGAGCAATCGGCTTCTTCAACATAGCTATGCCGTCCTAGGTCTGACTCTCACTCTTGGCCTATGCCAAACTCCAGATACAATGATGGCATTATGTTGTGTCTCCCTTTCAGGGCTCATCCGTGTACGTCCTCTACCCAGGCTTCCCTTTCGGTCGCAAGCTCCCTTCACTGCTGCCTGGGCTATCCACTTTCAGGCCTTCGGTCCTTTGATTTTTCACATTTTTGGTTGAGGCCATCGTCCCAGAAATAGTGAGCTGAATAGTTAATCCAAAACATACTCACTCTTCAAGGGAGAAGCACTATTTTGCTCGCCTGCTTCCTCCTTTTCAGATCTAACCTTCCAAGCATAGTGTTGTTGATGTTCTTTGGAATCATACGTTTTTTTTTCTTCATCTTGGAATCCTAAAACAACATGGCCGTAATTACTAAGATCGATTTCACCTCTATCTTTGCCTGTTGTTTGGATCAACTTTTCTGCTCTCATATCTTCGAATATATGAG
>JAAKFP010000024.1 GCA_011065005.1 Chlamydiota bacterium
TGCCTACGCTTAACCCATTTGTTACCTCCAGGGCTCAAGGCTCGATACAGAATGTGTGTGGTCCACACTTTCCTGACTGGACTTTCACCAGCAAGAAACAGTACGCTTCTTGGCGCACCACAGTGAACACAGATTGGCTTGTCGTCGTACCGAAGTGCTCCAATCTGTGTTTATCTGTGTGCATCTGTGGTTAAAATCAAAGTTCGAAACCTGGGATTACCCATTCGAAGACAAAACACTTCGTGTCCACTCACGGAGAAGAATCATTCCGTAATGGAATAGGACACGAACCCACGCAAGCATCAGCCGAACTAAGTAAAATGCTCCACGAACAGCAACAAGGAAAAAAGTAACCCCTTTCTTGAGGGACTTATAGATTTTCTTTGGGGCGGCCTTCACCTTTGGAATAAACCATTCAAGCCCCTGACCAAAGTATGATAACCCCTTGAGCACTGCACGGGAAATCTTCTGAAATCCTTTGGCGATCTTCTCTTGTAGACGCTTGGCCTTTTTGAAAATAGAACGACTAGAACGATAGAGCCTCCTATAGGGAAAAAATGCTATAGAAAAAAGTGAAATTACTGGTGTAGGAAAGACATGAACAATTCCTTGTACAACAGAAACAACACTCTTCACAGTAGTTTTTAAAGCTCGATCAACACGGTCTGCGAATGACTCCCATCTTTCGCGAAACTTCTCCTTACACCGATCCTTGAAATTGCCCGCACGATCCTTTAGCTTTCTATAAGATTGGTATCTCGATGAAATCCATTGAACAACAGGATCGGCAGCTCTCTGATATGCACGACTTGCTGCTTCCCCCATTGAATTGACCATTTCCTTTACCTTCCCATAAGGTCGATAAATCGCACGATCAAGAACTTCTCGAAGGATTCTTTGCGCCGTTTCGACAGCCCTTTGATAAGCTTCTTTAAAAATAACAGCCTTCTCCACGATCTGCATAAAGGGTTTTGCCATATATTGAAGTATGCCCTTCATGCCTTCACTAGCCTTTTGAAAAGCTACAGCCAGCTTTTCCTGAAGAGTGTTTGGAAGATAAATCAACGTATGCCTGACCCTCACTCTAATCTCGCTAAGTCTTTCTTGAAACACCTTAAGCTTTGCAAAAACACCGCTAAGATAGTTCTTAACCGGGGAAAAAGGTCTGATAAACCTTTGGTTCACCTGACGCATGGCGTGAATCACAGCGTTCCAACGAGACAGAGCAGCCTCTTTAATGCGAGAGATAAGTTCAGCAGCTTTCTTCATTTGAGATTGAAAGGATGCCAAAGCAGGATTTATTCTGCCTCTGAGAGAATGCAAAACCCGCGAAAAGCGCTGCAATCCCCTCTTGGTGAAATTCAATGCTTTGGGAAACCCGAAGGTAATGAGCCAATGGGGTAGACCATAGCAGAAAATATAGGCCGGAAGAGCAAACGCCATAAAAGCATATTTGCCCACTTTGGCTACTACAACGAATTTTCCAGTAGCTAGCCCAAAATTTCTTTCTTGGATCCGCAGGAAAAGTTCTCGTTCCAATCTTCGTTGCGGAGAGTCTAACATATCCCTTGAACCGGCATACATTTCGGCCCGATGCTTCACCAACACTGAACGTGACTGCATCCGGACATCATATGGATTTGAATACAGGTCACATCTAGAAATACTATCGTTGTATACTCCCCCACGAGGCATAATCACACTCTTTATATAGTCTTATTAATTAAAATTAATTATGCTCTTTTTATTATTAAAATGCAAGTAAAAAGGGTAAGCGTTCACCCAATGGTGTCAACTTAAAAAATAAAATTAAACGCAAAGGTGAAAAGACGCAAAGAAATTTAGGATACTTAGCGTCTTAGCGCCTTTGCGTTGAAAATCTTAGATTAAGTTGACACCATTGGGTGAACGCTTACCTTCGTGGTTAGAAACCATGCAAAAATAACTTACACATTTCTGATACCACAGCATCTTCATCTGCTACGTTGCAAATCCTTGAAAACTAAGAAGTTGGCTGCGGATTTGCGCCTTGCAGCTGAAGCGCTGTGATATCAGAAATGTATAACTTATTTTTACACAGTTCCTTAATATGATGACTGAGCGATACACGCTTGCAATATTTCCTTGAAATGCTTATAATGTACCACTAACAGCTAAGGAGCATAGAAATGGTACGTATTAGCAAGCAAAACAGAAGACGAAACGTCAGCCCTCGTAGACGACGCCCCGAGAGTAGCAAAACAGGCCCACTAAAGGATAATCTCCCCAACGGCTACAAAGAACATGTCAACGCCGTAGAGTGTGACGTTAACCATATGGTTTTCATTCCAAAAATTAAGTAAGAAATAAGAGAAGGTTATCATGTCCAGACATCCCAGCTTTGGAAAAAGTAGTAAAGGCGTAAAAAAACGTAATGTCCTGAAACGATTCGAGAGAATCGACAAACTTAAAGCCTTAGGGCGTTGGGACGAAAAAGAGAATAAAAAGATTACCGGATTACCAAAAACTCCTGTTGCTTAATCATTCCCTTCATTGCTACATTTTGCGTTTTGTAAATAATCTATTATTTGCTATAGAGATAAATTACCGAGCGAAAGGTGTAGCCATTTCGTTTAGGTAGATATCGGAACGATAGATAACGTGGACATTCATATATTTGACCAACAATTCGACCTCAAAATATCTCACTCATCCGTAGAAGATATTGTTCAGGAGGTTCTTTCACTTGAAGAGCAAAGTTGTGACGAGGTTTCAATTCATTTCGTTGACACTCCCACAATTTGCAAGCTGCACAAGCAATATTTTAATGATTCATCTACAACAGATTGCATTTCCTTCCCCATTGATTCCCCTGAAGAAGGGGGATACTGCCTTCTAGGGGAAGTATTTGTCTGCCCGAAAACAGCCATTGAATATGCAAAAAAGCACAATACAGATCCACACCAAGAGACAACTTTATATCTTGTTCACGGTATATTGCATCTGCTAGGATATGATGATCAATATGAGGCAGAACCCGAGATGAGAGCTGCTGAGGAACGCCAGATGAAAAACCTGTCCAAGCGCAACCTTGTTCTCGGAACAAACATCTAAACTAAGGAGGAATTTTGTTCGTATTATCCCTGTTGAGCATTTCTTTAATCTTTTTAATCGGTACTGCTTTCCTAGTAGCGTTTAATGTTGCGATGCGGCGCATGCATTTGCAAGAGCATAAAATTGAAACCTCAACGAAGCTATTCTTTTACCGTCCGATTCACGTTTATTTCTTGCCTGATTTTGAGTATGAAGGGCTTCTATGTGCTAATATTGCAGCACAGTCCATTACCCGCTTTTTCTATATTTTTACAGCACCACTGCTATTGCTCGCGTCAGAATACACAGTTCATTTGGACCTGTTAACTTATTTCATT
The DNA here is from genome assembly GCA_011065005.1 of Chlamydiota bacterium. Lineage (GTDB taxonomy): Bacteria > Chlamydiota > Chlamydiia > Chlamydiales > Waddliaceae > JAAKFP01. The sequence goes on from JAAKFP010000024.1 coordinate 3,411, forward strand.
CTCGTTGTCATTGGTTTTATCGTTACCTCTTTTGTCTTTGCCGACTACCTCCCAAGAATCGTTGCGGCTAAATTTCCTGAAACGGTCCACAAATTCTGCGCTCCAATTGCTTCCCTGTTTATGCTGCTTGCCTTTCCTATAACTTATGTCAGCTTAAAATTGTTTCGTTCACAGTTTCGCTCGATCTCTTTTGAGGAACCACTGACCCAAACAAAAAGAGAAATCATAGACATCATTCAAAAAACCAAAGTGGGCCCCGAGCTCAATGTCCATGAGAAAAAACTTATCGAATCTGTACTCCGATTTAAAGATAGAATTGCTCGAGAAGTTATGGTCCCACGTGTTGATGTTTTCAGCCTCGCTGCAGACACCCCCATTAAAGAAGCCGTCAAACTCATCGAAGAAGAGGGATATAGTCGAATTCCAGTATATCGCAACACCGTTGATAACATCGTTGGAGTTTTGATGTACAAAGACGTACTAAATACTTTTATGAAGTACGTCGAAAAAGGAAACGATCTATCCATACTCGAAGCTCCAGTAGAATCTATTCAAAAAGGCATTTTGTATACCCCAGAAACGAAAAAAATCTCTAACCTGCTTCTGGAGTTCCGAAAGAAAAAGGTTCACCTAGCAATCGTTGTTGACGAGTACGGCGGCACGGAGGGAATCGTATCGATCGAAGATATCCTCGAAGAGATTGTTGGCGAGATCGCTGATGAGTACGACGAAGAAGAGGAGGAGCTGTTTTTCGCACAACACGACGGCTCATGGATCGTTGATGCTCGCATGAACATTTTGGATGCAGAGCAACAACTCGGAATCATTATCCCTCAAGAAGGAGACTATGATACCATCGGTGGGTATATCTTCCACTGTACCGGAGCGATTCCATCAAAAGGGCTTGTCATTCATCAAGAGGAATTTCAGATTGAAATTCTCCGTTCCAACGAGCGACGGGTAGAGAAAGTGCGTATCAAACCGATTACAAAGCCCGAAGATGATGAAGACACAGGACAACATGACAATCCAGAAAAATCGAAATATCAGGAAGGAACAGAAAAATGACACTTGAAGAACTGGAATATTACATCTCCTTTTTTTTTATCGGTTGCTTTTGTGGAAGTATCTGTTTTTGGCTTTTCCACCGCATGAAGCTTGGATGTTATCAAAGCATTGCTGCGGGAATCATTCAAAAAAGCGAGTTCGATGCCGAACAGATAAGGAATAAAGGGGAAATCGAACTCAAGCAAAAGCAAGTGGACCTACAGTGTGAGTTTGAAAAAACTAAAAGTGCAGAACGTCAAAAGTTGCAACGCGAAGAAACTCGACTTAAACAAAGGGAAGATAAACTTGAAGCTCGAATGAATCTGATCGATAAAAAAATCTCTCAGGTGGAAAAAACGGAAACCTTAGTAAATGAAAGCCAACAACAGCTAGAAGAGGAGAAAGAACAGCTTGCTAAAAGCCAGTCAAATCTCCTTGGAGAACTTGAAAAAATCTCTGGTCTAACAGCAAACGAAGCCAAAGAGATGCTCGTCGAGAAACTTAAAGATGAGATCAATACTGATGCAGCAAACCTTATTCGACGGCGGCAAAAAGAAGCGGAAGAAGAAGCAGAACAAAAGGCAACGAGAATCCTCTCTACGGTAATCAATAGGCTAGCAGTCCCCTGTGTTTCCGAGGTTACCGTGAACACCGTTTCTTTGCCGAGTGACGAAATGAAAGGACGGATTATTGGGCGTGAAGGACGAAACATACGAGCACTGGAACGGGCAACAGGAGTGAATATCAGTATCGATGATACCCCTGGGGCTGTCGTATTGTCTGGCTTTGACCCCGTTCGGCTTTATGTTGCCAAAAATGCTCTTACAGAACTTGTTATGGACGGAAGGATCCATCCCACAAAAATTGAAGAAGCCGTAGAAAAAGCACAACAAAATGTTCAGAAAAAAATCAACGAACATGGAGAAGACGCCGCCCTCCGTACAGGCCAAATGAACCTCCATCCCGAATTAATCACTCTCCTCGGCAAGCTCAAATTCCGTTATAGCTACGGTCAGAATGTCCTTGACCACTCCCTAGAGGTTAGTCACCTGATGGGCATGATCGCAGCGGAACTCCACCTGGATGTTCGCATGGCCAAAAGGATAGGATTACTCCACGACATTGGCAAAGCGGTCTCCCATGAGGTTGAAGGAACACACGCCGTCATTGGTCATGATTTTGCCCTTAAGTGTGGAGAATCCCCCGAAGTAGCCAATGGCATTGGATGCCATCACCATGAGATGGAACCTACCACCGTTGAAGGAAGTTTTTGCAGTGCTGCTGACGCCATTTCCGCTTCTCGCCCCGGCGTTCGCGCTGAAGCTGTAGAAGAATACCTTAAGAGAATCAAACGGCTAGAGGAGATAGCCTATGAGTATCCCGGCATTGACAAAGCTTACGCCATGCAAGCCGGCAGAGAGCTGTGTATCGTGGTCCAACCTGAAGTAATTAACGACGACAGACTCATAACCTTAGCGCGCGATCTGACCAAACGAATAGAAAATGAGCTCCACTACCCTGGAAAGATCAAGGTTACCGTCATTCGGGAAAAACGCGCCATCAAATACGCCATGTGACCACATCGTACATCCGATTAAATTCAAGAATTAACAAAAAGACCATTCGACACCTAGCTAAAAGAACCATATTCGTGCCCGTGTGCGTGCCCGTGCCCGATTATCGTGTAGCCATCAATACTCTTAACACCAAGATAACTATGGCAACAAACTATCTGGCACGGGCACGCATCCTTGTTATCTATATGTCTATTTTTCGTCTTGAAACACTGCTCTCAGAGATCTTTTATCAGCCTGAAAGGCTGGAATTGCAACAGCCCAGGGCAACGCCCTGGGAAAGGTTTGAAAGAGATCCGGCAGGCCTGTAGGGCTGCCAGATTCAATCCTTCTGGCAGCCCTACAGGCTGCTATGCCTCTTATCGGCTTTTCCCAGGGCGCTGCCCCGGGCTGTTGCAATTCCAGCCTTTCAGGCTGAATCCAAATGTCGAAAGTCGAGTCTGTGAGCTCATGTGTGCTCTGTGGTGAATTACGCAACAAAGCTAATGAGAATCAAGATGCGTACTGTTGAATTCTTGGAATTTCAACTGGGTTCTGTTTCAGGTTGTATTTTACCTTAGTGCTCAATTCCCTATCAGCGATTTCGTCAAGGTAATCTAGTGATTCCTTCCAGAAGTTCCGGGCTTCTTCAATACGATTTTGTTTTAGATAGACATTACCAAGAGAAAGATATTTTTTAGCTAGGGTTCGTTGATCGTCTCCTACGATTTTTCCAATTTCAATGGCTTTCAAAAAGTATTCCTCTGCTAAATCAAATTGACCGTTAAGTTCATAGGCGCAAGCCAAGGTGTCATAAAAGGCACAATAGTAGCTAGGTGCATCAACCTGGCTCTGTTCTAAAATTTCAATAGCCTCCAAGGCATACCTGATAGAGGGCTCAGCTTCATTTTGAAGAAAATGAAGATAGGCGATGCAGTTGACCGTATTTGCCGCCTCTGCAGGATCGTTCCTTTCTTTATAGATTGTCTGCGCTTTAAGATAATCGCTTTTAGCATCATCAAAGCGGTGCTGCCTTGTCTTGCAGATTCCAAGGCCTATGTAAATCCATGGTTGGTTGTAACCATTTTTTTCTAGTGCTGTATAGTAGCAATTTTCTGCTTCCTTCCACTGGTCATTTTTTTTATAAAGCCAAGCTAAGTGTGAGTGGTCAAACTGATCGGTAATATCAGCCATCGACTCATAACTTTTTAATGCTTTCGCATAATCGTTGTGTTGTTGGTAATGACTAGACAGCAGCCAATAAGCAAAAATCAAGCTATGCTTGCGATCTCCGCCCTGAAACTCTTGAATCCTTTGTTGAAGATGCTCTTCCGCATTTTTAGGATCCAGTTCAAAGCTATAAATATTTGTGAGGAGATAGCTGCTTGAATACATTTTTACCCATAGCATGATATTGCTTTCTTTATTACCTTCCATGAATTCTGAAAGAGCTTCATAGCTATCAAAGTGGTAGCGCTCTGCATCATAATGGCTTTGTTGCGCTTGAGCAAGGAAGCCCAGATTAAAGCTGTTCTCTGCCCATTCAAGAGATTTTTCTTTAGCGCACTCTCTGCCTTTGAGAAAATACTTTTTTGAATTTTCAATGTCTCCTTAATGATGATAAATGTTGCCATAAACTTTGTATGCTCTTGAAAGATCCTGTGCCCTTTCAGAGTCATTTTCAAAGACCGCGATACTTTTTTGAATCCACATTTTTCCGAATGAATAGTAACCCGTATCATCGGATAGTTCAGCGATCATCCTATAAAAGTCACCGCTTCCATTTTCTTTTATGTAGAGGGTTGTACCTCCGAATAATAGACAAATGATGGTTATTGTGATGATTAGGAAGTATTTTTTCATAGTTTCACCTTATTTAAGATAATTAAATTATTGCTGAACCCCTTCTGGAGCTTTTTGACCTAGATCCCATTAAGTTTTTAGATTCCGATAAACAGGGCGAAAAATCTGAAGAGATTATCGAGAAGATTTATGAGCTGGCTTTGTCGTCTCAACAGGAAAAGACAAAAGAAAAATTGGACTTATGGCAAAAGTTTGGAAAACAGGTCAAATTCATCTTAAGAAAAGGATCGCAAGGGTTAAAAAAGCTCTCGTTCGATGAGCTCTCCACATTGATGCAATCCTATCGTCAAGTTGTCTCAGATCTTGCATATGATCTTGTTTCAGAAGGATTTTTAGATTTTCAACCTTGGCAGGAGGGAAATATGCACGGAATTCCCTCGATTACAAGACCCGTCGCCGCCTCCCAAATTATCACAAATAATATTCAAGTGACGTTTCTTGCTTTTGCATTTGGAATTACTGCCGGTATCGGGACCACATATTTGCTTATCCATAATGGAATTCATCTAGGTGCTGTGATGAGTTGGCTCTATTTACAAGGCAACGGCAAAGCATTTTGGGGTTGGATCATGCCTCACTCTGGCACAGAGCTTTTGCTATCATTCTTGCAGGAGGTGCAGGGTTTATATTGGCAGACGCTATCCTCCGCCCTGGTGATCGAAAGCGAAAATCTGTATTGAAGTTTGCTGCAACTAAAGCCCTTACGATCGAGATCGGGTGCATGTTCATGCTGTTGATTGCCGGCCTCATTGAAGGATTTATTTCCCCGAGTTCTATTGGATTTTCTGCTCGGGTATTATGGCTCATCTGTAGTTGCTTCTTATGGGCGACATATTTCCTTTATACACATCGTAAGTGTGTATAGAAGAATTTGTTGAATCCTACAATTTTCCTTGCGGGTTAGTCCTTTCTACCTTAAAATTGCCACTTTCATATAGATAGGAGGAAATTCATGCGACGTTCCATTTGTTACTGCGAACCAAATCAAGCGCTAGCCGGAGAAATCAACACATGGAAGTTCCTCTACACCACAGCGGTGAATCTACCAAAAGGAACCCTTTTCCGATTTGATCTAATGAGCGACGGGCGAGAAATCGACTGGGAGCTTCCCGATACGAATCCAAAGAAAAGTGCAAATGTCATCTATGCAAAATTAGAAAGTGGTAAAACGATCCCCGCGAAAGAGATCGAGATCCCAGACACATACGCTCCACAATATGAGTTTGAACTTCCCACTAAGATTGAGGCGGGTGGTACTTTCACAATAATTGTTGGTTCTTCTAAGCTAACAGATAAACTACAAGCGAAAAATGGAACTTCCACCCAGACCTACTCACAGAGGCGTCGCCCCTTCCTCCTCTATATCGACCCTACAGGAAAAAGACATTTTGAAGACCCCGAAATGTTTTCCATGGATATACGGGGAAATGCTCTTGACAAGATCAAAATCCTCACACCCTCTTTTGTTACCAGAAATAAACGTTTCGACATTATCGTTCGCTTTGAAGACGAGTTTGGCAATCTCACAAGCTATGCACCCGAAAACACTCTCATAGAATTAACTTATGAAAAGCTCAGAGAAAACCTGAACTGGAAGCTTTTTGTTCCTGAAACAGGGTTTATCGCTCTACCCAATCTATATTTTAACGATATCGGAATCTACACCATACAACTCACAAATATCGCCACAAAGGAAACCTTCCGATCCTCCCCTATCAAGTGTTTCAACGAGAATGAACAAAACCTTTTTTGGGGGCTCTTACACGGAGAATCTGTTCGTGTTGATTCTACAGAAAATATCGAAAGTTGTTTGCGACATTTCAGAGACGAGAAAGCTTTGAATTTCTTTGCGTCATCCTGTTTCGAAAACCTTAGGGAAACTCCGAATGATATCTGGAGATTGATCAATCAGAACATAAGTGACTTTGATGAGGGTGAACGTTTTGTGACCATGTTAGGTTTCCAATGGCAAGGCACTCCCAAGACGGAAGGATTGCGACAATTTATCTTCGCAAAAGATAACAAGCAGCTCCTGAGAAAAAAGGATGCCAAAAACAGTTCTCTGAAAAAGATCTATAAAAGCAATTCACCCAAAGATTTCCTATCGATCCCTTGTTTTACAATGGGAAAAGGGATGGACTTTGATTTTAAAGATTTCCAGCCTGAGTTCGAACGTGTTGTTGAGATATATAACTCCTGGGGATCTTCGGAATGCACCAAAAAGGATGGCAATCCCCGTCCAATAAAAGGACCTCCAAAGAAAGGAGTGCAGGAAAGTGCAGAAGGTTCGCTCGTCCAAGCCCTTCTAAAAAATAAAAGGTTTGGCTTTGTTGCCGGCGGATTAGATGACCGGGGTGCCTATGCAAATTTCTTTGGCGAAGATCAGGAACAGTACTCCCCCGGACTCACAGCGATCGTTACTCCGGAATACTCCAGAGCTTCAATGTATGACGCTCTCTACAGAAGGTCCTGCTACGCTACGACGGGTGAGAAAATTATTGTTGGCCTGTATTTAGCAGGGATTCCCATGGGAATGGAGACGAACACATTAGACAAGCATGGACTAAACATCAATCGGCACCTCTCTGGATATGTCGCTGGCACAACGAAGCTGAAAACTATTGAAATCATTCGAAATGGCAAAACGATCAAAACTTTTAAGCCTGACGACTATCATTATGAATACTCATATGATGATATGACTCCCCTTCTTGATGCAACTATCGATGCGAAAGATAACAATCCCCCCTTTGTCTTCTATTATCTGAGAGTCACCCAGCAAGATGGACATATGGCCTGGAGCTCCCCCATTTGGGTCGATTATATTCCGGGGGAGCCCATGTCAAAGCGTTCTAAAGCTCTCTTGAAAAACACGAAAAAATCGACGTTGGATAAAGATTCTGATGACCCAGGTGAAGACTTAGAAGATTCCGATAACGACGAGGGAAGTGAGGAGTGAGTAAATTTTAACCACAGATGCACACAGATAAACACAGATGTGTTGGTAAATTATCTGTGTTTATCTGTGTGCATCTGTGGTTAAAATTTAACTAAACGTCCCTCTTATCCTGAAGTAGCAAAATGGCAACACTCTTTACAACACTTTGTCTTACATTCGCAGTCATTGTCTTATGCTTAGTGCTTCTGAGTATAAGTAAACTTATTACAGGAAAGTCGAGGTTTAAACTTGGCACATGTGGCCGTGATCCGACCCAAAAACGAAGCAAAGAAGAGGGCTGCGGAAATGAGTTCAGTTGCGGCCTGTGTGGGAAATCGGAAGAACCCGAAGAACACAAAGAGGAATAGTGGCAGAATACACAAAAGAAGATCCAAAAACCATTCAGGAAATGTTCGGAAACATTGCCAAGCAATATGACCGAGCGAATAGCTTGCTATCGTTCAATATGCATAAACGATGGAATCGAGAACTCGTCAAATTTGTTACCGAAAATGCCTCTCCAAAAAAATATCTCGATCTATGCTGTGGAACAGGAGAGATTGCGTATACCTTTCTTGACCAGGTTGCCCATCCCTGTGAAGTGTTCTTCCTCGATTTTTGTCCCGAAATGTTAGAGTGCGCAAAAAAGAAAGCAACGCAAAAGGACCTTGGTGACCACCGACTTTATTATCTTCAGGCAGACGCTCAGAAGATACCCTTACCAAGTAACAGCATAGAAAGTGTAACGATCGCCTATGGAATACGAAACGTTCAAGACCCCTTGAAGTGTGCAAAAGAGGTCTTTAGGGTGCTGCAGCCAAAAGGGCGTTTTGGCATTTTAGAGCTTACAAAGCCTACAAATTTTCTGATGAAACTTGGGCATAAAATGTATTTGAAAGCTCTCCTTCCCATCTTAGGCAAGTGGATTGCGTCGAACCGACAGGCCTATCAATACCTCAGTGGAAGTATCCAGTCTTTCATCTCTGCTGAGGAGATGGAACACGTTCTGAAAGATGCAGGCTTTCATACAACCTCTCGTCGCCCTCTAAGCGGAGGAATCGCGACGATCATTCTTGGCGAAAAGTGACATGAAAATTTTTCGAGTTTCCTCTGATGAGGATTATCAACGATGCTTAGAAATACGCCGAAAAGTTTTTATTGAAGAGCAAGGCGTTGATGAAGACATTGAGATCGATGCCCATGAAAAGGAAGCCATCTACTTTTTGGCGGAGATTCCGGGTACAGCGTGCGCCACAGGACGCTTTCGTCCTTATAAGCAGCTTCTGAAATTTGAAAGGATAGCCACTCTGCCAGAATTTCGGGGAAAAGGCATAGCGAAAGCTTTGATGAAAACCATGCAAGAAGTCGGTTATAAAGAATACCCTCATCATTTACAGGTTATGAATGCCCAAGAAGATGCAATTCCTTTTTATGAAAAACTTGGGTGGGTCGCTCTAGGAGAGCCATTTTTTGAAGCAGAAATCCCGCATAAGGTTATGATCTTTCCACCTAGTTAAACCCGGAATTGTAAATGCAGCTTTGTTTTCAGATAGCTTTATAACAGCGAACCTATCCCCCAAAGTTTCTGCTTTCAAAGATTCATCTTTATTTATAAGGTTTAAGATATAGGGTTTTAGGGCGTCAAGCATGTTTTCTTCTCCGATATATTCTGGTCCTTTGTTCCCAAGTAGTAAATTTACGTGCTGACCATTTTCATCTACTGCCTCAACGCAACCTGCGCCGCGTGCTACAATGCTTTTAATACCTAATAAGATTAAGTAAAGATAATGAGAAATAATGAATTTTAGTAACTATTCAGGTCACCATTTCTGGGACGATGGCTGGGCTGTCAAAAATCCTGCTTATCCCAATTAAAACATTGCTATGAGCGCAAAACTCGGTTGGATGAATTCATAACCCATTAAAATAGTTTGGATAGATCTCAGGCGCGCCTATTTTATAAGATCCCTTATTCAAATCACGTTTCCTGAGGCCCCCGTTTTCATCCCGGACGGTCGGATTTCCCGAGTCCGGTTGGCGACCATAACA
>JAAKFP010000240.1 GCA_011065005.1 Chlamydiota bacterium
CCGAAAGTCCCATACCCCATTACCATGCTTCCGACTGTTACATTCAGATGAAGGATCCTATTTCCGCGATTATTTCTTTAGAAATGGCGGTAAAACGCTCGGGCAACAAACCCGAATATAAAACCCTCAAGGACAGGGCTATGATGACCATAGAGAGCTTAAAAGAAGAGGCGAAAAAATTTGAGATTCCCAAGGAATTATTAAATGAGGGTAAGCCGCCGAAAAAGAAGGGAAATAAAAAGAAGTAAACGTAATGAATAATAATCGGTAATCAATTACCGGAGGATCTTATGGAACCAGGCATTCAGAATTATTATGTAAGAGTCGGTGGTGACTGGACTATCGTTCAGCCTGACGAGCTTGAAGAGTTGCTTAAGTCCGGAGAAACCGTCTTTACCGATACGATCGGAATAGGAGAGGGGCTGCGTTTTACTTTTATTTATCTGCAGGACCCTGACAACCCTGCATTGTCTCCACCCCTTGAAAACCCTAGCGAAGGGAAGCCACCCCAACCACCCCCCAAATATTCCTTAGCAACGAACTATTACGACACGTTTGCTGAGTTTATGGATCGTTACGCCAATGAAGAACGATATATCAACGGGGAGTGGGTTCCAACAGACAATCCCCCACTCAACGAGGATCAAATCTTAAAACTGGTCTTCGCACATATGACAGGGGTCCCTTCTGACGACACCTTCCTCAATGAGATGTTGGGCGAACTTGAAACAGAAGTCATGGAGGAGCTCGCCGCAGAATTTGAATTCCCTTCCATCGAGAAGCGTGCAAAAGCACTCAAAGAGCGAGGGCAATCGTTGGTCACTAAGGGAAAGTCGAACTTATCCTTCCTCCTCGAGCAGGCAGAAAGCATGGAAGATGGTCCGGAGAAGGAGGAAATTCTCAAATTTCTCAGAGAGGCTTCACGGCAGCTCGACGACCTGGAAAATGCTTTAAAGGAGCTTGATGGCGTTACCACACAGGAAGATCTGCAGGCTGTTCTGGATAAAATTAATGACCTTAAGGCGTCATTCAAAGAACATTTAAACTTTGTCGATGAATTTTCCTTCAGCGACTCCTATATGGCACGTCTCCTCGGCAGCTTGAATACGGCTTTCGGCGATGACATACAATCTCTTGAAGGCGTCATCAACCAGATCAACCTCTACAGTGAAGTCGAATCGGGAAACTGGTCCCAACTCTTAGGAGGCACCCAGGACTCCTTCAAAGAAAGTCTCGAAGGCTCATACATTGAGGCTTTCGAAGGACTGCTCAAAGATCTGCCCCCCGATCAAGCTGCCAAACTCCGATTCGCTTTTCATTACCCCGAACTCGCCAACCCTGCGATCAAGGAACAATTAGCAGCGCTCCAAGCGCAAGCGGTCGGCTCGCTGTCAAAGCTCTGGGGTATTCCTGATGGGCATATTCCCGAACTCAGCAAAGAAAGCATCAATGACTTTAAAGCGGAAATCGGAAAATCCTACTACGAAGCATTTGAGTCGACTTTGGATAAATACGACCTAAGTAAACTTGCGCAAGAGCTAGGCCTCACCGAAGATGAGGTCGCGGGATACATCAAATACCTCCATTTTCATCCGGATGCTAAATTCCCGGGAAGTGATCAATTGAAAGATGCCGTTGCTGACATTGAAAAAATTGCCCTCGGAAAAGTTCGTGGGGATTATGCCCTTCCCGAAGACTTCGAAATCGATTCCGGTGCTGTCATCTACGACTCCATTCTTAATGGGGAATTCATGCGGCAATTCGACTACAACCTCAACAACTGGGAACCTCCCCTTACATCCGCACAAATCGCTGCTATACGATTAGCTCTTGGAAATCCGTTAAACCCGAATGTTACACCTGAAACCAAAACCCTCATCCAACAAATTTATAACAAAACTGTGGAAGGGATTCGCAGTGAATACAATCTCCCTGTCACATGGGTGCCCCCTACCTCTCTACTGGGAGAAATAGGAAATATCAGCGACAAAACCCGCCATCTATGGAACGCCATAAACGAAATTCAGGATAGGCTAAATGCTGCCTATAACATTGTCAACGGCATGGAAGATGGTCCCCAAAGAACAACGCTCCTGAACATCTTGGCCATCATCTCTAAAGCTTTAGCCGACTTAAAAGAATTGATCGCCATCATGCAAACTGAGGAAGTCGAGATCTCCTCAGCGATGACAAACCTTGAAAGAGGGTTGCTTAATCTTAAAAGTGAAGAAATGAAAGAATTGAGAGAGATACAGAAAGAAAAAACAGAGAAATTGAAACCCTGGAAAGACTTAATGGAATGGATGGGGCCAACCATGATGGTCTTTACATGCATCTTTCTCACTATTGTGGCCGGACCTGTAGGTCTTGCCCTCGCTACGGTTCTTATTGTTGAGGCTGCAACAAAAGAAGATATCCTTGGAAAGGCGATACAAGATGCTGGAAACGCGGCCGAGGAAGCGGGATGGCCCGCAGGGCTGGTAGTAGCGGCAGAAATCGCTGTCATCACAGCGGTCTGTCTTGTGGCAGGCCCGGGAGGGTTTCATATAGGAGCGCATCTATTCTTTCAAGAATCAGCAGCCATGGAACGGTTCTTCACTGACGTTTGTAAAATTAAAGATCCACTTACTGTTGCAATTATAACTGGATCAATTCAGTTGGCATTTGAAGTTGCAGTTATGATCTTTCTTTGCGTAGTCACCGGCGGCGGCGTTGCTCCATTACTCATTGCCACTGTCACGGCCAGAATTGCTGCCATGACCATAAAAGCGTTAACTAAAGTATTAAAAGCTGTAATGTGGATTATAGACCATGTAGGAAAAGCATTAACTAAAGTCCTAAATAAATTAGCCAACTGGTTGATAAGGACGATTGCGAAACTCAAAATAGCGATGGCAAAATGGAGCAAGATTGCTGCTAAGCTAGAACACGGCACTAAAGCACTTAGAAAAAGCCGTAAGATGACTAAGATGTCAGGAAAATCTGCAAGATCGATCACTAAAGATTATGGTAAACAGGTCATTAAAGAAGCCACAGAAGAATTTTGGAAAGCGTTTCACTTGTTCGATAAACTCTACAAAGCGACTGTAATCAGCAAATCAGGTATCGAAGTCTATGCTTCAATACAAGAGGTTCGGAATGAGGTCATCCTTGCAGAATATGCTCTTCGTGAGGGGGGGCTTGAAGCGGAAATTTCCAGGATCGAAGCGATGATCAAGCTGCTAAGAAAAATCCTCGACAAAATCCTTGAAGGGCTCGAAAGTTCTGGAACTTGGATAAGTGATGTCGGAGACCAGCAGAAAAAATTCTGGGGGGATAAGTCGGCAGTTGCCTCGCAAATAGCAGGAGCTTTGGAGGGATAGCAGTAGATTCAAGGAACATAAAGGAGGATTGAGATGGCTGAAGAAGCAAAAACTAAGAAGAAAAAAAACACTGAGAAGAAGGAAGACACAGCCTATCGTGATCTGGTAGTCAAAGAGATTGACGCTGTGATCACAAAGATGAAGAAAGACTATTCTGAAAAAGAAATAGAAATGCTGGAAGATGCACTTAAAAAGGTGTTCGTCAAAGGAATACCTCCCAAAGAAGCTATGGGCCTGGGTGATGACATGATCAACATGCTCTACAACAACGCTACGAATGAATATAACAGTGGAAAGTATAAGGAGGCGAACAGCACCTTCAAGCTATTAACAATTTTGGACCCTGAAGTGATTAGGAATTTTCATGGTTTGGCCGCAAGCTATCATAAAATGGGCAATTTTGAACGCGCGATAGAGGTCTATTTTGGGTGCGCCTATTTGGATCCCCTATCCCCGATACCGTTTTACCATATTTCCGACTGTTATATCCAATTAAAAGACCCCGTCGGTGCACTGTTAGCGGTGAATGGTGCCATCAATCGCTGTGGTGAAGAACCCGCTTATGAAAAGATCAAAGCGCGCTGCCAAGCGATGATGAGCGAATTAAAAAAAGAACTCGGGGTTGAAGAGGAAGAAAAAGTGGAAGAAGAGCAAGAGGGCGGCATCTTCGAACAATTGCAAGAAGAAAAACAAGGGGATTCCGAACCAACAGAAGAGAAGACTTAATAAAATAAGCCCCACTGAGGGTTAAGGAGGAAAAAAACAGATGGGAGTCGGAGCAGGAACAGGCGTCGGAGGAACGGCGCAGCCGCCACAAATTCGGGAATCGGAAACGCAAGCATTCGTTGAGAATATGAAAAAGAATGTGCTGGCGATGCTGCCTCCAGATACATTGGAGGTGATCCCATTTTCTCAGGCAGAGTACGACACACAGTTCAAGTATAGAACCGAAGCGGACAGGCCGATGATCTTGCCGTTACTGCATTTGCGGATGGCACAGGCCCCAGAATATATTGAGGAGGAGACCTGGCAGCCTATTTACAATGAACTTGTAAAAATTCTACCTCCAGGCCTTAGAAAACGCCTACATGTAGAAATGCTAAAA
>JAAKFP010000241.1 GCA_011065005.1 Chlamydiota bacterium
GCTCTTCAGTTGCGAGGCGCAAATCTGCAGTCAACTTATTAGTTTCCAAAGATTTGCAACAAAGCAAGTGAAGATGATAGGACAGCATAAATGTAAAAGTTATTTTTTCTAGCTTCCTAAGCGGTTGTGGGCCAAAAGATTGTGCTTAGAGATCGTTTTCAACTGCGTTTTTTAGGTTCAAGGCCGGTCATCGTTTTGGGGTCCATGAGTTCCTTGATTTGCTCTTCGGTCAGAATGTTCTTCTCTCGGATGATTTCAAGGACACCTTTTCCTGTTTCAAAAGCTTCCTTAGCGATTTCTGTTGCTTTTTCATATCCGACGATAGGATTTAAAGCAGTAACGATCCCAATCGTTGTTTCCATATGTCTATTCAGAACTTCTTTATTGATGGTGATCCCATCAACACAAAGGGTTCGTAACGTTTTGGATGCATTCATGAACAAGTTTTGACTTTCCATAATGCAGTATCCGGCGATCGGCTCAAAAGCATTTAACTGGAGCTGGCCCCCTTCCGCAGCCATGCTTACAGTGACGTCGTTGCCAATGACGCGAAAACAAACTTCATTCACAACTTCAGGGATAACAGGATTGACCTTTCCAGGCATAATGGAAGAACCAGGTTGCATAGGGGGGAGGTTAATCTCAAAAAATCCCGCTCTTGGTCCAGAGCTTAGAAGTCTTAAATCATTGCAGATCTTCGAGACTTTAATCGCGAGACATTTCAATGCTGAGGAATAGGTCACAAAAGAGTGTAAATCGGAAGTGGCGAAAATCAAATCGGGAGCAGGGGTGATCTTTTTTCCCAGAAGTTTAGCGATCTGTGCCGCAGCTTTTGGAGCAAAGCCCCTGGGAGCGTTGATTCCCGTTCCAATGGCGGTGCCTCCCATATTGATCACGTAAAGAGAACGTTCACTGTTTTTCAGATGTTCGATTTCGTTCTCAATGCCGGAGGCAAAAGCGTGAAACTCTTGCCCAACAGTCATCGGAACGGCATCCTGCATTTCTGTTCGTCCCATTTTGAGGACCTGATTAAATTCGTCGCCCTTTTTTCTGAAGGCTGCGGCCAACAATCTCAGTTCTTCTACCAATTTATCATTAATGAGAATGATTCCGACTTTCACTGCCGTGGGATAAAAGTCATTCGTCGACTGTGACATGTTGACATGATCATGAGGGTCGAGATATTGATAGTCTCCTTTTTTGTGGTCCATCCATACTAGACCGATGTTGGCGATCACTTCGTTGGCATTCATATTTGTAGAGGTTCCAGCACCGCCCTGAACATAGTCTACCGGAAATTGGTTGTGGTATTCCCCCTGTATGAGAGCATTGCTTGCATATTCAATGGCTTTGAGAATTTTATCGTCGAGAAGGCCGAACTCATTATTTGCGCGGGCTGCTCCCATCTTTACGATCGCACACCCTTCGATCAGTTCTGGGTAGTGATATAGAGGTATGCCGGAAATTTGAAAGTTTTCCAGAGCTCTAGCCGTTTGGATTCCGTAGTATGCGTCTGCTGGAATCTCTTTTTCTCCTAGCAGATCCTTTTCCACACGAAATCCAGCTTCTCGACTATGAAGAACCGGCGTTGTTACGAAAAGAAACCCTGCGGCTAAGAGGGAAATCGTTTTGAAAATGTTAATCTTTGACATACCTAACTACTCCCAAAAAAAAACCTTTAAAAACTTAAATATAGAGAATTATAGCTTTATGTCAATCGACATTCCATCCGCCTTCCGCCTTCATCCTTCCCTACGGTGGATTGCCTTTGGCGCCGGCATGATACCATTCCCGTAAGCTGTTAATGGAGCCTTGGATGGCATCAGCAATGGCTTTTCGCGCTTCTTTCTTTTCCAGATTTTGGAAATTTTTTGGATAGATAGGGCTTCCAAAGACGCATGCGGTTTTACCCCAAGGTTTTGGGAAGAGCTGGCCTCGAGGCCAAATCTCATAGGTTCCATGGATGAATGTAGGAATGATGGGAGCGTTGGTGCGTAGGCTTAGGATGGCAATTCCGGGTTTCACATCGGTGAGTTTCCCATCAAGAGCCCGTTCACCTTCTGGGAAGATGACCACTTTTTTGTCTTGCTTAAGAAGTTGACACACAGTTTTTATGGAAGAGAGGTTTGCTTCTGCTCCTGAGACAGGGTAGGTGTTTAAATTGCGGAGGGCAGGACCGAGAACGGGATTTGTTAGTAGTGATTCTTTGGCAAGAAAAGAAACCTCCTCAGGACACGATATACCGACGAGTGGGGGATCGAAGAAAGAGATGTGGTTGGGGGCGATGATTCCAGACCCTTTAGGGATGTGCTCGAGTCCATAGGTTTTGTGTCGATAGAATACAACAAAGACACCTTTAAATGAGCTTTTGACAATTCGGTAAAACAATTTCATAATCAATACAACAATCCGAATAGATAAAGAGGAATTCTTTTTCCAAAGCCTATCTCTATGTTATCGATTGCTAGATAGGAATGATCAACGCCACGGATTTGCTCGTCGTTCTTTGCCTTACCTCCAACTTCGATGACATAAAGATCATCTATAAGAAAAGCTCCTTTATCATGTAAATCAACCTTGTGTTGCGTTCCCACTTGATTGACAAAAAAAGTTTCTCTGATGCCTCCCACTTCCCCCTCAAGTTTGAGCGTTCCATGGATTGCATGGTGAAGATTCGTGTTATTCAAATAGACTTTTCCTGGTTTGCGTATCAGTTTCATTCCTCGTCCGGAAGGATAAACATCGTTGATGAGTCCAGAACTATTTAGATATTCTAAGCAGTTGTATACCATTTCTCTGGAAATACCGAGATTTTTGCTAATTTTGTCAATATTTGGAACCAAACCTTTTGAAGTGGCCACGAGCCAAAGGAGTCGCTTGAGGATTGGAAGAGTTGTCTGTTTCAGGTTGTAAACAACAGCAATGTCTTCAAAAATTACTTTCTCGATAACATTATTGAGTTTTGATAAATAGTCTTCGACACCTTCCAAAAAGAATGGATAATACCCGTGGCGTAAGTATTCTTTGAAATATTTAAGAATCGGTATTCCTTTCAAGTCTGTAGCAATACGTACGTGATTGTTCAGAATCTCCTGAATGGGAAACGCCTGCAGCTCAATGTTTTTGCTGAGTAACAAATACTCTCTAAAAGAAAGTCCGTGAAGTCGATGATAAACAACTCGACGAGAAAGATCTGCTTTACTTTTACTAAGGTCCAATGAAGAGCTTGCTGAAAAAACGATCTGTTTTCTTTTGTAGACATCAAGAATATTCTTTATTTCTGTTGACCACCCCGGATACTTATGAACCTCGTCGATATAGAGAGCTTCACCACCTTCAGAAAAATATCGTTGGGCAATATTGACTAATCCATAAGAGACAACGTTGACATGATCTGCCGATAGATAAAGACCACGGTCAGGTGTTGGGTATTTTTCCAAACAATGCTGACATATGAGAGTTGTTTTACCAACGCCTCTATCACCAAATATACAAATGCCATTTGCATTCCAGTTAATCAGAGAGTAACAGTACCTCTGAATCGAAACAGGCGTCGCATTCATCACCTGCAGATGCATTTGAATGAGCTCTTCTAGCATGGCAAAATCCTCTCAACAAACACCTTTATAGTGTCAACTACACTTTACAAAATCTATGTATTTTTGTCTACTGTAGTCGACAAAGCCCAGGAGTTCCCGCTATTAATTTTCCGGACACAAAATCAACGCGGAGACGCTGAGGCGCGGGGACGCAGAGAGAAAATAAAATTTAATTTATATCTCTGCGCTCCCGCGCCTCAGCGTCTCCGCGTTGATTTTGTTTTCGGGGAATGAATAGCGGGAATTGCTATGCATGTGTTATTATTGTGTTGGAGTTGACATATGGATAAATTCGACAAAGAAGAATCAAAAAGAATTATCTCGAAAAAGGTAAAGCTTGAAAAGGGAAAAAGAACGCCAGGTTCTTTTGCAAAAAGTGATTTCCATATTGAAACAAGAGCTTTCAGGTAAGGATTTAGAGGTGTATTTGGTAGGTTCAATAACAAGACCTTATAGCTTCAGCCAACATTCCGACATAGACATCGTAGTTAGGGCTCGTGCAGAAATAACTTGTGCGTTTCTGGTGACTCAGCGCTTCAGATGCGAGGCGCAAATTCGCAGACAACTTATTAGTTTTCAAGAATTTGCAACAAAGCAGATGAAGCGCTGAGTCACCAGAAATGCGGAAGTTATTTCTGCACGAGCCCTTAAGGGATACCATGATGATCGGTTCGATTTATGGACACGCCTGGAGGGGCTGTTTAAAAGAGATGTTGAGGTGATCCTTTATGAAAAGTGCCCGTTTAAAGAGGAATTGGATAAAATTGGGTTAAAGGTGATTTGAATGGAAAAATACGCGATACTATTAGGTTATTTTGATAAACAGATGAAAATTATTGCGCGGCTTCAACGTGAAATCGAA
>JAAKFP010000242.1 GCA_011065005.1 Chlamydiota bacterium
TAGCGCTATCAACTCCCTGCGTCTGCTTCGAGCCGAGAGCTTGCGGGAGAGCCGTATACGGGAAATCTGTACGTACGGTTCGATGAGGAGGGTGGGGTAACTCCCACCTTTACTCTACCGCCTCTGTGTTTAAATACCCAAGTTCACAATTCCTCTATTCCGGCAGAACGGAAACGCTTCAGTAGGACCTTTAAGGCCAAAGGAGTCGCTAAGCAAGTGACTAGGGATACAATGACCATAGAGGTATAGACCTCTTTTGGGAGAGCCCAATATCCCAGAAGAAAAGCTTTTGCGGTGATTACCATGGCAATTTCTGCTCGTGGTATCATACTTATCCCTAGGATATTTGCTCTTGCAAAACTGATCCTACTAAGAAGCGCGGGTAACACCGTACCCACGACTTTACCGATAATTGCGCAAGCTAGAAGAACTATGACTATGTGATAGTTCGTGAATAGCACTTCTACAGAGGCTTGGTATCCAATTCCAATGAAGAAAAAAGGAACAAAAAAGTCTTCAAGGGGAACAAATGAGGTTTCCATGGTTCGGGATTTTGGATCGCGACTGAAGGAAATCCCTGCAAAAAAGGCGCCAAGTGATAATGAAAATCCAAAGATTGCAGCAATAGCAGCTATGATAAACCCTATTGATACAGTCATTAGGATGGGATCTGTTTTACGTTCGAATTTTCTGAGATAAGCCATAATTTCTGCTTCCATAAAATAGGAGAAGAACATGCAGAAAAGTGCAAAAAGCATCAATTTGAGGGAAAAGATTGAAACAGAAGAGAGGATCAAAGGAAAGAGGGCTTCATAACTTTCTTCACGTAACACTGGGACAAGAGTAAATAGGAGTCCCATCAGAGCGATAGCGACGATATCGTCTAGTGCAGCCATATCAACTAGGATTTTTCCTGATCGTGAGTCCAAAGCATTCTCCTGTTGCCACGACATGATTGCAACACCGATGCTTGTTGCTGTTAATGCAACACCCACAAAGAGGCTGGGAATCAAAGAGATACTCAATAGATAATACGCGGCACAGAATCCAAGGACAGCGCTAACAAGGATATTTGTGAAGGCGAGAAAGCTCGCTGTACGTAATTGTTCCAATAGACCTTTAAGATTGCACCCCAAACCTATTCGAAAAAGAAGGGTGACAATACCTATTTCACCCAGGAAATATAAAAACTCAGATGTTTGTGAGGAGATATTATTCCAGGTACTTCCAAATAAGCGAAGAATTACTCCCAAAATGATGTAACCAGCGATAGGAGGGAGTTTTATTTTCTTAAAAAAGATTCTCGTCCAAAATGATGCGGAGACCAAAATCCCTACAAGCAACACAGCTGCAACGGGACTGGCAATCTCAATATTTTCCATTCTTCACCACCTTATTTCTCACGAGTGATTGCTCTTTGTTGATCACTTCAATTGCTAGACGCTTTCCTTTCGTTAGGCACATACGGTGATATCGCCGCAAAAAATTCCGGAACTCCGGGTCATTATATCTTGGTACCTTTCCGAACATTGATTTTAGGTAGCCAAATAATATGCATAGACCGCCAATGATGTAAGGGGGTTGAGTCATACGATAAAGAGAGCTGGCAACAATATACCCAAGTCCCGTGCCCATAAAATATTGTCCAAAACCGTGTCTCATGCGACCGGTAAGGATTCCTTTTTGGCTTGCGCCTATTGGGCGCAAGTGAACGAAACGAAGCTCCGGCTCGTCCCAGCTGCATGCAATCCATCCAAGCATTCGGCAACGATGGCAATCGATCCCATCCCACATCACTTCTCGCACAAATCCCCCAATTTCTTGAAAACATTCGGTTCGATAGAGTTTCGTCATTCCCACGGACATCTCATCACCACATTTCTCACTATGGAGCTTCCCATTTGTCGCGTAAAAATATGGCTTTCCACTGCAGGTGCCAATTCTGGGATCTCCTTCCATGCGTTTGATAAGGATTTCAAAATATTCTTTTGGAAGCTTGAGGTCGAGATCGAGTTTGCAGAGGTAATTGAATTTCGAGATGTCGACACCTTCTAAGCCTGCATAGAATGTTTCTACAACCCCTGGACCAACGCTTCGTTCCCCTCTGTTAGCTCTTTGTACAACTTGGATGAAGTTGTATTGTTTAGCATATCGATCGAGGATCGAAGCCGTTTCATCGGTTGATCCATCATCTACAATGATCCATTGCGTTGGGATTAGCGTTTGTGACAGGACAGACTGAATTGTCTCTTCCATATATTTTGCTTCATTGCGACAGGGGGAGATGATTAGTAGTTTTCGTTTGTTTTTATCCATAGGGGCTTCTCTCATGGTAGTGTTAAAAGAGTGAAGGAACGCGTTCTGAAGTCTTTCTACATTTAGAGAAAGTGAAAATTCCTCAACGATTCGTTGCCTTGCCGCTTTCCCTAATTTTTTTCGTGTACTTACGGAAGAGATCAGTTTCTCAAGAGTTTGTGCGAGTTCCTGTGGGTTTCCAGGACTGATCAATATTCCATTGGTTTCATTTTCAATCAATTCAGAGATCGAGGGCAGAGTCGTTGATATTACAGGAAGTTCGCAGGCCATCGCTTCCATGAGCACTACCGGAATGCCATCTTGATCTCCAGTATCATCTATGCAACAAGGAAGAACGAAAATCTCTGACCCTTGAATCATTTTTCGGACTTCATCATTGCTTTTCTTCCCAATGAGGTGAATGCGATTCGCATGCTTCGATTTGCTGATTAATCGTTCGAGTTTTTGTCGTTCTATTCCCTCTCCGATGATGATGCATTCCCATTCAATATTGTCGATAGTAAGGAGATTCAGTGCGGATATAAGGCAATCAAAACCTTTTTTCGGTACAAGACGTCCTACAGCAATAATTTTTAGCTTTGAGTGAGGAGAATTCGTAGCATTCTTTGGCTTGAAAATAGCTGTATCAACACCACACCGCACAATCGGTAACCGTTCATCTTCCAGATTGACGAAGGAGCGATAATATTCACGATGCCATTGTCCGATACATGCGCAAAATGATGCTCGACAGAGTTTTTCCTCCAAAAGAGTTCGGTCTCGAAAAAGATCGGCAGCATGTCCCGTAAAGCTAAAAGGAATCTGTAAGTGTTCTCCTAGGATTAACGCAATAGATGTGGGAACGTGAGCCATGTGAGAGTGGATATGAGTAATCCCTAGGCGAGAAACTTTTTCAGAAATGCTTATAGCCGCTATGGTTTGAAAGAATAACTTGAATCTCTGAGGGAGGGAAAGACTGTTCTTTCCCAGTGCCAACTTCGTGCTGTATAACAAGGTTTTCAGAACTCTTGTCGGCCGTCTTATCACTTCATGAGAAAAATGCAACAGAAGGCGGCTTATTCCTTGCGAGTAGATTCGGATACTTTCGTTGGCAAGGTTTTCGAGACGCATGTCTCCAAGTTGATATTCCGGTTCATGAACAGAGGCAGTGAACACCTTCCAATCCTTGTTTCGAAGAGCAAAAATCTCTCGGTAGACAAATGTTTCACTTCTACAGGGAAGGGAGCTGCCTATATATAAAATAACGGGAGAGTGATTTGATGACTGTTCTCTATTCACACGAAACCCTCAATTTGGGTAAGCGTTCAGACCCCTGCTTAATAACCGCGAAGCCCAGCAGCGAGGGGAGCGATTAATCCACTGAAATCTATATCAGTCCCCGCCTATAAAATAAAGTAACTTGATGGCAACTTGATGGCAAAATCCCGCCCTCACGGGCTCAATTTTAAGCAATATCAGAACTCCTGACCTCGAGGATTTTTGATGAGACCATTTTTCCAAAAACCAAAATCTTTGGTATCTTCCCTTGTGAGTGTATTCTTGAGACCCTCTGGGAAAAGATCGGCTTTTTTGGGATCACCCAAAATCCTTACTATTGAATTTCCCTCCTATGAGGTCAGGAGTTCTGAATATACATTAAGTTGCTGGGGAGATCGCGAAGGAAGCGAAGGAAGTGAAGAAATTTAAGAAAAATAACCCTAAAATCACTCAACTCCCAAAAACCGCCCTAAATTAACCTAAATCCTAAAAAAAACTTCGCGTAATCTTCGCTTCTTCGCGACCTAAAAAAGGGGAGCGTGAACGGTTACCAATTTGGCTTGTTTTTTTTAACCTAGGTTGAATCTTGGCATCGCGCGATAATAAACCTAGAAAACGCAGTTGAAAACGATCTCTAAGCACAATCTCTTGGCCCATAACCGCTTACAATGGAGGGCCCCTTCACCGTATGGGAATGTGACCCTCCATTGTAAGTAGTTATGAACCAAAATCTTGCACTTATAGATCATTTTCAACTGCGTTTTCTAGGATAAAGATTCCTCTAAAGATACCCCTTATAATCCATTTTTTTTAAACAAATTTACCTAGCATAAGCAAATTTTAGGTAATTTGTTGTTGAGTCTGTTGTGAATACGTTGT
>JAAKFP010000243.1 GCA_011065005.1 Chlamydiota bacterium
GGCCATCTTTTTCAGGGGAGGTTCAAGTCTATTCTTATAGACAGTGACCGCTATCAGAAAGAGCTTATTCGCTATATTCATCTCAATCCCATTAGGGCAGGAATGGTGGGCTACCCTGAGGACTACAAGTGGAGCAGTCATAATACATACCTTGGAACGGATCCTGTATTGTGGATCAACAGTGATTACGTTTTGCGTAGGTTTTCAGATCTTCAATTAGCAGCAAGGGGTGAATTTCAAAACTTTGTAAGATCCGCTATTGGTGTACCTGAGGAGGTTGATTTTGAAAAAGGTGCAGAAGAGGGGATTTTGGGTGATGACGATTTTGTGGCTATGGTAAGGGAAAAAGCAGAACTAATACCGGAGATTTGTCTGAGTATTGCGGAACTGACGCAAGAAATTTGCGATCATTACAACGTAGATTTAGGAAGAGTAATGAGATCAGGAAAGGAAAGGCATATTGCCAAAGTAAGAGGGATATTAGCGTTAATGGTTCGTGAAACCGAAGAATTGACATTAGAAGCACTGGGTCGATATTTAGGGAGAGATGCGAATGGATTGAGTCGACAGGCTGCTCGTTTGACATCTAAAAGCCTAAGTTCAGAAGAACTTTTTTTAGAGATCGACCAAATTCGAGAGCACCTAATTAAAATGTCCGAATGTCCGGCCTGACCCCTTTCTTGACCCCTTTCTGACCCCTTTCTCCTTTCTGACCCCTTTCGTGACCCCTTTCGACCCCTTTCGATCAAATTGATTCATTAAAACTACCCCCTTCCTCTGACCCCTTCCTCAAATTACCCAATCTTTTGTAGTTCTTGTTTTGCTTCGTGAAGAATTTTCATCGCTTCTTCAAAAGAAAATTCCCAATAATCTTTTAAGGGATGATGATAGAATTGAATAACCAATTCTCCACGTTCTTGAGAAATTTCCACCCACTGAACGGCATCATAATAAATTTCTGCTACTAAACTTTCTCTGTCAGGTAAACTTACTACTGTAACTCGAAAGTTATTCGGCATTTTGCCTCCTTATGGTTCTAAGAAACCTATAAATTCGCCATCTTTACTGAAGCGCGCTCCGCCGAGGTTCGTAACTTTTATGTCAGTTATTTTACCAAATCTCTTTGACTCACCTAGAATAGTTTTACCACCCGGATGGGTAAGAATATCGTTTAAAACGTTTTGCCTAACCCCGTTTTTTTCATTCAATGGGATTGGCTTCTTTCAATTTTTGCAAAGCGTCATTCAGAGCTTTTTTAAATGAAAAATACTCTAATTCCCAAATAGGCTCATCTTGTTCTTTGCCATATAAAACAATCTTAGCATTTTCAATTCCCATATCACAACTAATTGTAGCTATCCTTCCTTCTTTGCTGCAAATATCTACAACCATTCCCTCATAATCTAAATCACTGCATACCTGAATTGATAAAGCATCCATAAATGTCTCCAAAAAAATTATTTATCCAAAAAACCTCGAAAAGTTCCATTTGAATTGAAATATGCTCCTCGTCCATCAGAAGAATAAAATTGTATGGAATCACCCTTCCACACTTCCTGAGCAAAAACTTTCAAATTGGGATCGGCAGGGTCGGCCCTCTTCACCTTAACCTAATCATTTTTTTGAGAAGTAGACAGTGTTAGTTTGGCAAAAGATAAAACTTCTAGAAAGTCGTTTAAAGGAAATTTAATTGAATGTACATTTTTAGGAAGACAATTCATTTCCAATTCCATATGATCAACACCTTTTTCGCAATTTAGAATTGCAAGCGGAATTTCATCACATGAAATGTATACT
This sequence comes from Chlamydiota bacterium, assembly GCA_011065005.1. Taxonomy (GTDB): domain Bacteria; phylum Chlamydiota; class Chlamydiia; order Chlamydiales; family Waddliaceae; genus JAAKFP01. Next base: position 1,798 of record JAAKFP010000243.1, read on the forward strand.
ACCATATCATCATAGTCGAGATCGCTGCATAATTCTACACTGAACCTTCTATTCATATCGCCTCTCAATAAATCCTTTAAAAGTATTGTTGTTCCGAAAAAAAGCACCTCTTCCATCTGGAGTATATATTTTATAACTCTCATTACCATGTTGAAAAAACGGGGTCATGCGTGGAAGTGGCGGATTACGAAGTGTCATAGTGTCATGCCTGACCCCGTTTTTTTGCAAAGCAGAAAGCTGCATAAAAGTCTCCGGCAAAGTTCTGAGTTGTACACTACCAAGGCTCAACGAAGTCACAATTTCCAAGTATGAAAGCCTAGGGAGAACTTCAGAAGTTTCGAAGTTTCGCATCGCTTCTATGTTGTCGAACGTTTGGAGGTTGGGGATAAATGTTCTGTTTAGGTTTTGGATTGACATAAGATGATAAACAATAAGGTTGTCCCTTATTTGTGTGTACTCATGTAATGTTACAATATCGGTTTCAGTTGCTTGAATCAGGGGTTTGTTAAGAATGGTTTGTATAAGATCTGGTTTGGTCATCTCACTGTAGCTGTTAACTAACGCTCTTAGACATTTAATATGATTCAAAACCTTTTCTATGGAGATGGTATTTTCATCTGTATAAAGGTTCAATCTATTAGCGACTGCATTCCATACAATGGGTTTCTTTGATAATTTACACCACGATTTGCAGACCAAATGGGTCTTAGGCAAATCGGACATGTCCAGTTGCGTCAATATTTTTAATAGCATTTCTTCAGGTAGCGAATTAATATGTTTTTCTTCTGATGTGCTACTTTGTTGATTGTACCCTTGTACATAACTAGTATTGGGAAATACAACATGACTGTTCATTGTTTTTTCTCCTATGCGAGTGTAAGAGACTCTCATGCACGTTTCCTCTTCCGAGGCAGAATGCTAGAATAACATCTTGCAAATAGACGACTCAAATATTGTACTCGCAAGCCAGTTACTGACCCAATTGTATTCGGTAAATACCACAGGGGGTTGTCATTGAGGTTTAATCTTATTAAATTGGTCAGTAAGGTTATATTGCTAGGCAACGTGCTGAGTTCGTTGTGCCCAAGATCAAGAATTTCCAAAGCAGACAGGTTCCCAAACGTCTCAGGCAACGCTCTTAGTCGATTGTGCTCAAGACCAACCGTTTCCAAAGTAGAAAGGTTCCCAAACGTCTCAGGCAACGCTCTTAGTCGATTGTGCTCAAGACCAACCGTTTCCAAAGTAGAAAGGTTCCCAAACTCATTTGGGAGCAATTCGAGTAGGTTTTTCCCAAGATCAAGCGAATCCAAAACGGAAAGCTGTCCAAAAGTCTTTGGCAAAGCTCCGAGGCGGTTATGATAGAGATTAAGACACTTCAAGGTAGAAAGCTGCCCAAAAGTCTCTGGTAGCAAGCTGAGCTGGTTTTTCCTCAGATTAAGCTCCTGCAAAGAAGAAAGCTGCCCAAAACCCCCTGGCAAGGCACTTAGTCGGTTATGAGAAAGATTAAGTACTTGCAAAGAAGAAAGCTGCCCAAAACCCCCTGGTAGCAAGCTGAGCTTGTTGTTTATTAGATAAAGGAATTGTAAATCAGAAAGCTGCCCAAAAGTATTTGGTAGAGAGCTGAGCTGATTGTTCGCCAACTCAAGCCTAATCAAAGAAGAAAGCTGCCCAAAACTCCCTGGCAAGGCACTTAGTCGGTTATGAGAAAGATTAAGTACTTGCAAAGAAGAAAGCTGCCCAAAAGTCTCTGGCAAGGCACTTAGTTTGTTCTGAGAAAGATTAAGCTTCTTCAAAGTAGAAAGCTGCCCAAAACCCCCTGGCAAGAAACTGAGTTGGTTTTGAGAAAGATCAAGATCCCTCAAAGCAGAAAACTGAGCAAAAGTCTCTGGTAGTGAAGTGAATTTGTTATTACTCAGATGAAGTATTTGCAAAGAAGAAAGCTGCAACACAGTCTCTGGTAGTGAGCTGAGTTTTTCGTCAACAAGGCTCAAGCAAGTCACATTAGTTTTGAAGGATGAAATCCTAGGGAAAACTTCAGAAGCTTCGAAATCTCGCATCTCTTTTATGTTGTGGAAAAAGGGTATAAAATATTCGCCAAGATATTGCGTTGACAAAAGACTATAAACAGTAAGGCTGTCCCTTAATTGTGTGTACTCATGTAAGGTTACAATTTCGGATTCAGTTGCTTGAATCAAGGGTTTATTGAGAATGGTTTGTATAAAATCTGGTTTAGTCTTTGTGTACCCGTTAATTAGCGCTCTTAGACCTTTAATTTGATTCAAAACCTTTTCTATAGTGAAGGTTTTTCCATCTGCATAAAGGTTCAATCTTTTAACGACTGCATCCCATACACGGGAGTCCTTTGATAATTCGCGCCACGATTTGCAGACCCAATAAGTCTTAGGCAAATCGGACATGTCCAGTTGCTCCAATATTGTTAATAGTAGTTCTTTAGGTAGATCATTAATATTTGTTTTTTTCTATGAGCGAAAAATCCGGTTGGATTTTTCACAAGTAACTAAATCTTAATTCCTCAAGAAACATTTCATGTCCTAACTGTAACAATCTGCCTCTTGATTGGTTGTTTTTAAGTCGTT
>JAAKFP010000244.1 GCA_011065005.1 Chlamydiota bacterium
AAGGGGGATGAATGTTGCTGAACGGGATAAATGAGGTGGTCTTTTGGCAGCTAAACCAGGATTGGGGGGATTAAGCACTATTCCTCCTCCTTTTTGCCCTCTCCGCGGTTGTTTTCCCCTGGGGGTTGTACCTATCTCCGAATTGCTGGACTCACAAAGCTGCACTTGACGCAAAACAGTCCAAGGCGTTAGTATTTGTTCAGTATTTATTTCATGAGTACGGGGTATTAGCTCAGTTGGTTAGAGCGCCACGTTGACATCGTGGAGGTCAGCTGTTCGAGTCAGCTATATCCCAATTATCCCAATTATCACACTTGTTTATAACATGTCCTCATCATTAAAAATCCTTCATCGCTCCGCGGCAGAACTCCTTGCTTGCACAGTACTGGAAGTTTTTCCCAATACAAAACTTATTCGCGGCTATAGTACCGATATCGGTTTTGCCTATGAATTTGTGTTCCCACAAACTATTGATGATCATGACATTTCTTTAATTGAAGAGAAAATGCGTATGCTCCTCAAAAAAAATCTCCCCATCAAGCTTATAGAGATGATGCGAGACAATGCCGCAGAATTTTTCCGCCATCACGGTCAAGAGATTTTCGCAGAACATGTGGTGACAGCACCCAGCAATGTAATAGAACTGTTTCATGTTGAGGGGTTTCATGGATATTCTCCAGCGCCCTACATCAAAAACACCAAAGAGATCGGTGCCTGTAAATTGCTTGGATTCTCTCAAAGGAAACAACTCTTTTTTGGGAAGGATTCCTATGAAGTTACTCGCATAGAGGGAGTCGCTTTTTCCACTACCAAAGAATTAAAAAAATTTCTTAAGCGGTATGAAGAAGCAGAAAAAAGGGACCACCAGAGACTAGGTCCCGAATTAGAGCTGTTCACCCGCCAAGATGAGGCTGGTCCCGGCTGCTGGTACTGGCTCCCAAAAGGGGCAATCATCAGGGAAATCCTGCTTGACCTCTACAAAACGGAACTCCGTAAGCGGGGCTACGACCTTGTTTCTACCCCACGGATCGTTAGCAAGGATTTTCTTGCATCGAGCCGGTTTCATCTTCCAGAATCCCAGAACCTTGCAGAAATCTCTGTCTGCGGAAGGCCATATCTCCTTGCAACCGACCTGACCCCTATGCATGTTCAGCTCTACCAGACGAAACGACGCTCTTACCGTGAACTGCCCCTGAAGCTGGCAGAGATTGCCGAAGTATACTCTCCTATAAAGCCTAACGATCTATGTGGTCTTTTTAGATCCCGCCTGTTTACGACCGACGCTGCCCATTGTTTCTGTTCTGAGAATATTGCGCAGGAGGAGCTGATTTCTTCCTTGCAATTCATCGGAGAAAGCATTAATATGTTTAGAATTGAATGTAAGTGGTATTTGGTTTCAAAAAAACCAAAAACCAATGTGACAAAAGCATATTGGGACCAGGGTGTTGAACTTGCGGAAAAAGCAATAAAACATTGTGGCTTTGACTTTACAATCGACACTGATCAAGTCTCAATCGGCGGACCAAAAATTGAAGCACGCCTCGTCGATGCTTTAGGAAGAGAGTGGCCCGGACCTTCCGTTCAGGTATCTCTTTTTCCTAAGGAGACGACATTACAGTACCGTGGGAGTGATGATCAAATGCATCGCCCCATAGTCATAGCAAGCGCACTATTTGGGTCGCTTGAACGATTTGTTGCGATTCTTATTGAAAAGCATGGCGGTTTCTTTCCGTTGTGGCTGGCACCGGAACAAGTGAGGGTGATTCCCGTAATGGAACATCACCTAAGCTACTCGGAAACGGTCTGGAAGCAGCTGCAGCAACAGGGGATTAGAGCCAGCATCGATAAGAAAAATGATACGCTCGCAGCAAAAGTTTATGCAGCAAAGCGTGCAAAAGTTCCCTACGTAGTGATCGTAGGAGATACAGAAAAACAGAACGGCACCATTGCCGTTCGTCCCTTTCAAGATCAAGGGAAAGGCAGGAAAGAAAGCGTTGACGCTTTCGTTGAGTCGATCCAAAAGGAGATCGACGAATCCGCTTGATTCTTGTGTGAAAGGGCATAAACTTGGAGATATAGGACGGATTGAGAGTAAATAAACAAATACGCGCCTCAAACGTTAGGGTCATTAGCTCATCTGGGGAACAGATCGGCATATTGTCCCTACAAGAAGCTCTGCAAAGAGCTGAAGATGAAGGAATCGACCTCGTTGAAGTCGTTCCTGGAGCAAGTCCCCCTGTTTGTAAGATTATCGATTACGGAAAATTCCGTTACGATCAAACGAAGAGGGAAAAAGAAAGCAAGAAGGCCTCACACGTTATTAAAGTGAAAGAGGTTAAGATGAAACCGAACATCAACGAGCATGACCTTCAAACGAAATTAAAGCGTGCCCGTGAATTCCTACTCAAAGGGAACAAGGTTAAATTAACCTGCATGTTTCGGGGTAGGGAGATGGCACATCCTGAGATTGGAGAAAATCTGGTCAGAAAAGTTATTGACGAACTTGAGGATGTTGCCACATCGGAGTCACCGTTGAAGAGGTTTGGCAGATTCTTAACTGTAGTGCTTGCACCATCCGTCAAAAAGAAAAAGTAACTTAAGTATACACTACTGGAGGTATGAACCTTGCCTAAGATGAAAACAAAAAAGGCCGTTGCGGCCAGATTTAAATTGACGGCAACCGGAAAGTTGAAAAGACAACATCCGGGATTACGTCACATTTTGACAAAGAAAACCGCCAAGCGTAAACGACAGCTATCGAATCCAGCACTTGTGGACAATAGCCATCTGAAAACGTACAAACGCTTGATGTGTGTAAAATAATATGATAGTAACTATAACTAGTGGAGGTTAGCGATGGTCAGGAAAACCAATGCTGTCGCTTCACATCGTAGAAAGAAAAGATTGCTGAAGAGAGCAAAAGGCTTTTGGGGAGATCGAAAGAACCATCTCCGAATGACTAAAGACGCGGTTATGCGTGCCTTAGCATTCAACTACAAACACCGAAAGTGCAAAAAGAGAGATTTTCGTAGGCTGTGGATTACAAGAATTGGTACAGCAGCGAAATTCAACGGAATGTCTTACAGTAAGTTCATTTATGGACTAAAAAAAGCACGATGTGAATTGGATAGAAAAATGTTAGCCGATATGGCTGTTCGCGATCCACAGAGCTTCTCAGCTGTTGTGAATCGTGCAAAACAAGCATTAGCTTAAACGAAAAACCGCAGCCAATTCTGGCTGCGGTTTTTTTAATCAAAGAAATAGAATCCAATGGTTAGTATAGAGGGAATCAGAAAAGAGTTTGCTGAGGAAATACAGCGTGTTGCAACCTCTACCGAGCTAGAAGCGATCAAGGTCAAATATCTCGGACGGAAAGGTCCCCTGCTTGAGCTGATGAAAACACTTAAAGAGGTATCTTCTGAAGAAAGACCCAAGCTAGGAAAAGAGATCAACGATCTGAAAGATGAAGTTTCTGCTCAGATTGCTCAAAAGCTCGAGGCATTGATTGGAAAAGAAGAGAAAGAGCAGCTTGGACAGGAGATGATAGATGTAACCTTGCCTGGCAGGAAGCGATTTTGTGGCAGGAAGCATGTTCTCATTGCGACTTTAGACCATATCATCTCTGTCCTCTCTGGGATGGGATTTTCTGTGCAGTACGGTCCCGATATTGACACCGATTACTACAATTTCGAAGCGTTAAATTTTCCTCCGGATCACCCCTCTAGAGATATGCAGGACACATTTTATATTACAGAAGATGTACTCCTGCGCACGCACACCAGCAACATACAAGCGCGGGTCATGGAGGCTAGCAAACCTCCGATTCGTATCATCGCACCGGGGAAGTCTTACCGTAATGAAGCGATCTCTGCTCGTTCTCACGTGTTCTTCTATCAGGTGGAAGCCTTTTACGTTGACAAAGGTGTTACATTTGCCGATCTTTTATCTACTATGGATGCGTTCCTCGAGAAAGTTTTCAATAGAAAAATCGAAACGCGTTATCGTCCCAGTTATTTTCCTTTTGTTGAGCCTGGAATGGAAGTCGACGTTCATTGTCTCAATTGCCATGGAACAGGATGTGTCATTTGCAAGCACACAGGCTGGCTAGAAGTTCTTGGTGCAGGAATGGTGCACCCTGAAGTTCTGAAAAATGGAGATATTGACCCTGAGATTTATTCCGGTTTTGCTTGGGGTTTAGGAGTGGAAAGATTAGCGATGCTGAAATATGGTATAACCGATATTCGGATGTTTACCGAAAACAACCTACGCTTTCTTAAGCAGTTTTCTGTCACCTAATGAAAAGTTGGAAAGTATCTACTGAAGAGTCTGGTGATCTGATGAAAGTCCTCATTGTTAAAACATCTTCTCTCGGCGATATTACCCA
>JAAKFP010000245.1 GCA_011065005.1 Chlamydiota bacterium
CAGATCGCCTACACAGCTGTAAATCCTGTAGACTGGAAAATCCGTGAAGGTTGGCTGAAAAAAATGATGCCCCACGAATTTCCTCTCATCCCTGGATGGGATGCCGCGGGAACAATAACAGCCGTGGGTAAAGAGGTCCGTTCTTTTACAGTAGGAGATGAAGTCTACGCCTACTGTCGGAAGCCCACAGTGCAATGGGGAACCTATGCGGAATATGTCTGTTTTGATGCAGAACATGTCGCCCTGAAACCTAAGAAGTTTAACTTCGCTCAGGCCGCAGCGATCCCTCTCGTAGGGCTGACAGCGTGGCAGTCTTTATTTGACGCAGCAAAACTCCAAAAGGGGGAAACAGTCCTTATTCATGCCGGTGCTGGCGGAGTGGGAAGCCTTGCCATCGAATTTGCAAAATATGCTGAAGCAACAGTGTTTACGACAGCTAGCAAGAAGAATCATGATTACGTGAAAAAGTTAGGCGCGGATTTCGCCATCGACTACCATGCGGAAGATTTTGTTGAAGCTCTAAAAGCTCAGGAGCCCAACGGCGTAGATGTCGTCTTTGACTGTGCAGGATATGAGACATTAGACCACAGTTTCGATGTGGTGAAGACCGGTGGTCGCTTAATTAGTATTGTCAACTTTATCGACCAAGAGAAGTGTGAGAAGTATGGCATTCACGGAGAATTTGTCTTAGTACGACCCGACGGGGAGCAACTCAAAAAGATTGCTGAGTTAATCGACCAGGGTATTGTCACGGCTCCACATATTGAGGAAATGCCTCTAACAGACTTTGCAAAAGCGCTAGAGAAAAACCGTGAAGGACATACCAAGGGGAAGATCGTCCTACGTGTGATCCAATAGATCGAGTTATAGTTGTTGCGGGCTAGCCAATATATTCATAATGCTATCCCACTCCGAAGGTGTTGCCTCGAGACGCTGAGGATAAGAAATGGAGAGCTCTCCTTTCAAAAGTTCCTTACTTCCCTCCTTTCTCTCGGGATACACCTTCCAACTTACGTTCGTGGAAAACAAATGTCTTCTCGAAGGACTCTCTGAAGAACCAACTCCATCATTACTATAAAACACAAATTGTTTGGTTTGTGTGGTCGCATAATCCTCAAGGGATGTAAGCTCGATATCTAAACGATTCTTATCTGATGGACACACAATCCCCCCCTTTATCTCTTCAGACAATACAGGAAAAATACTTTTGAAAAACATTGTCGCCCTAGCATAAGTATTAAAGCTTGCTAACCGCAAAATCATTGCACCAGGAATCTTTTCGTCTATTACAATTTCCTCATCTTTCTTTTTGATTTTTGCATGTTTGTAAATGCTTGCCAACAATCTAGAAAGAAACTTGCGTTGGTTGGAAGGGTCAGTTTTTTCTAAATCATCCAGCTCAAGGGCTTCCTTATTAATTTTAATATTCTTTGAGATTATCTTAGAATTATGCTGAGGAACAAAGGCTCGAGCAACCTCTTCTACTAACTGTTTTTCTAATCGCTCTTTCTCTTCTCTACTTGCTTCCCATGTGAATTTTCTTTCACATGTTCGAGCTACAGCAATGTTTTTCAAAAGCCGTTCGCGAACTTTGGCATTCAACTCCACCCGACCGGATCCTTCCCCGTAACAGAATATCTTTTTGACGAATTCCTTAGTTGTTTCCTTACCATTGAAAACATCACAAAAAGTCTCCCCAAAAACAACACTATTGAGACAATGGTCTAATAGGGCTTTAAATGCCTGATCATCTCCTTTAGACATCGACTTCCTAGAGCCATCATTATACATCAAGATAAGGGATTTAATATTATTGTAAAAGCGGAAGCTCGAATCTGTATAATGCCGTTTGTCATCAAAAAAACGTTCAAGGGCATTCAATAAAGAAGTTAAGATGGGCTTTTGCTTTGCAAAAAAATGGCTTCGAAGCAACGCTGAGATCTGTTCGGTCAACATATCTTCTTTTTTGAATAGATCATCTATCAGAATTTTCGCAGTGTCGATCAAAGGATGGGCTTTCCAATCTTTATCAATCCTTTTCCAACAGCATTCGTCTACAGATCGAGACACATCTTCTTCTGATAAGGTAGAAGGACCTACTCTTTTCAACTCCTTAGACAAATACCCTTTCAGTTCACTGTCAAACTTGATAGCTTCTCTGTTGTCATGGATCATAGGAAGGTCATTGATAGGTATTTTTTCTTCAGAAGATTTTTTCACTAGCCTTTTGCCTGATCGCTTCTCCCCTTTTGAAAAGCCTGAAGAAGGGGGACTAGATACCAAAAATTCGTGTAGGCCCAACTCTCCAGAAGCACCTCCTACCCCAATCGATCCCAAGTCAAAACTTTTAGATCTTCTTCTTGTTTTTTCAACTTCTTCTCGTTTAGAAAGCTGGGAACCGGCTTTTCTTACCCTTCCGTCAATTGCACTTTCATCCTTGGATTTCCCAGAACTGCCTCTACCTCTTCCCGAGAAAAATCCTCGATGACCTCCTCGAGATACATCTTTTGTTGGTTCCATCGTTCTCTCCTTTTTATTGTTATGACATTGTTAAAGTTGTATCAGCCTCTTGGGGTGGGCTGGTGTTTTAATTGATAGAATTTATCCCCCATCTCCCGATGAAGTTCTTGGTCGAGATGGCTGAGCAATTCCGGGTATTTCTTTAGCCAAATACGAAACTTATATGTTTTGTTAAATAACTCTTGGTGGTAGTTCTCAGGATCTCTCATCGCATCGTCTTTGACAAATTGTCCCACATCAACATGGATTGGTTTCCTGTCTAAGACTCCTGTGTTCTGCATCAGGGCATGGTCATTATCGGCAAAGCCTCGATGGTACTCCGATAATACCATCTGCAACAATTGTGTGAGCAACTCTTTAGCTTTGTCGGTTTCTCCTTTTGCCATCATAGTGTCGAGTTCTGGACAAAGCATTGTTGCCGTTCTTTGAATTAAGAACTCCATTCTATCCATCTCAAGTTGATGTGTTATTCCGAGTTTGTCGTAAAACGTCAGAACCGGAAGCTGGTTTTCGGTTTTGTTCAGATGCACATACAACACCCCTGTTTCCGTTTGTAGATCATCAAAGGCGATCTTCCAACCGGAATAAACCCCTTCGAGCTTGCGTTGTTTTTTTACAATCTTTGCTTGTCGAAGGTTCTCTACTGCAGGAATGGAGGAAAACCACTTCAGATAAAACTTGGGACGAAATCTCTGATATTTGAAAAACTTTAATACATACTTGTTATCTTTGCTGAGGAACACGTACGATTGACACCCCTTTCCAAGGTAAGTGAATTCCTGGGAAAGAATTTCATTCACAAGACTTTTCTCCCCATTGGACAGAGGACGGGTGTCCCATCGGAGATCGTAGGTAAAGTCCGAAGTGATGTTTCCTTCGTGAAATCCTTCGGTCACCCAAAAACCGAGTCGGCCGACACCGAAAAGCACTAGAGCCAACAAACAAAGCCAAAGAAATCGCTTACCTGCTTTCTTTTGCTTTTTTGGTTTATTATTATTGAGTGTTTCCACGTATTTGCTCCTAACAAACTAAGAATGGCACAATTATAAAATACTTCTATTTCTCAAGCAACATGGAAATATAATTTGATACTATGGTAGGGTGAAAATTCAAGGGAATGACGTCAACTTAAGAAATAAAATTAAACGCAAAGGCGCTAAGAATAAAAACCCTAAATTTCTTGGCTTCTTGTATGTTAAAAAAAGCCGTTTGCACGAGCCCTTAATAGATAGAGGTGAACGGTTACCATAGGAAAAAAAATGGACGAAAATAGTGAAATGAAGAGTGTTTTCTTTGCTTTTGAGGCCTCTTCTCCATGGCCCCAAGATCTGCCGGAAGGACGTTATCTTGAAGAAAATGACCGCCATATGACCATCGCTTTTTTAGGAGATATCCATTATCCCACGTTAGAGAAGATTTTATCCTCTTTTCCTCTCCCTAAAATTAAGGTGGGGCTGACAGGAAAATTCAACCGATGCCATTTCCTTCCAAGAAAGAGACCAAATGTTGTCGCCTGGCATGTGGACCTGTTTGACAAAGAGTACGATCTAGATCTCTACCAAAAAGAGGTGGTAGACTGGCTGCAAAACCATGACCTTTCTGTCAGAACCCATAAAAAGGGCTTTCTTCCCCATGTCACCATCTGCCGGCGTCCTTTCGAGTACGGAGAGTGGAGAAAGGCGTTCCACCCTCTCCCTGTTATTATTCAAAATATCCATCTCTATGAGAGCTTGGGGCACTTGAAATACAAGCCTTTATGGACCTACCAATTGAAACCTCCCTTTGAGGAAATTGAACATACAGCAGATGTCGCTTTCCATGTCAGAGGAGAGAATCTCCAGCAAATCC
>JAAKFP010000246.1 GCA_011065005.1 Chlamydiota bacterium
TTCGATGAACCTCCTTTTTCCATTCATGTGCCCCAAAATACACCGATCAACATCCACGCTGCCACGGACACAGAGATCGCCATCTTCGAAACGGAAAATCAGAAATCGTTTCCGGCAACGATTTACCTTCCAGAACAAACGAGTAACGAACACCGCGGCAAGGGCTTTGTCGATGATACTTCACTCCGCTTTGTCAGAACAATTTTCGATGGCTCGAACAGCGACCCCAACACGCAGCTTGTCCTTGGAGAAGTGATCAATTTCCCTGGCCGCTGGTCCAGCTACCCACCACACCATCACTCTCAACCGGAGATCTACCACTACCGTTTCACAGACCCCCGCGGCTACGGCCACGCTGAATTGGGTGACGATGTGTACAAAGTTCAACAGTATGACTCAGTAAAAATCTTACATTCCTTGGACCACGCACAATGCGCAGCTCCGGGCTACGGCATGTACTACATTTGGGTGATTCGACATCTAAAAGATGACCGCTACACGGTTCCTGAATTCACAAAGAAACACCTTTGGACCATGGACGCCAACGCAAACTTCTGGAAACCAAAAAAAGAAGTTCTGGTATGACACAAAAAGATCTAGACCTTCTATGCATGGGAAGAGCTGCCGTCGATCTATACGCCGAACAGATTGGTGCTCCCCTCGAGGATGCTTCGACCTTCGCAAAATACGTGGGAGGATGTGCTGCTAATATCGCCATCGGATCTTCACGCCTCGGCCTTAACGTGGGAATGCTCAGCCGCGTGGGCGAGGAAGCTATGGGACGCTTCGTTCGGAATACTTTTATTCGAGAGGGTGTTGATGTCTCCTACCTACATACCGACCCCAACCGACTTACAGCGTTGGTGCTTCTCGGTATCGACCCTCCCGACCAGTTCCCCCTGATCTTTTACCGTGAAGATTGTGCAGATATGGCCATCAGCGAAGAGGACTTTTCCTTAAAAACGTTTCAAAATACTGAAGCGTTGCTCATCACGGGAACTCATTGCTCCAAAGAACAAACATTTGCAATGACAAAAAAAGCGGCTCAGCTTGTTAAGCAGGCAAACGCGAAATTGATCTTAGATATCGACTATCGACCTGTTCTCTGGGGCGTGGCAGGCCATGGCCAGGGAGAGGAGCGCTATGTTGCCCATCAAGTTTTCTCTGAAAGGCTAGCACAGCTTCTTCCTTTGTGTGATTTGATTGTTGGAACAGAGGAGGAAATTCTTGCGGTTGCTCATCAACAGAACCTTCCAGAGGCGTTAAAGTACATTCGAGAACATTCCTCGGCCACTATCGTACAAAAACGGGGAGAGCGTGGATGTATCGCCTATGAGGAGTCTCTTGATCGAGAAATTACTGGCAAACCTTTTCAGATCAAGGTCCTCAATGTTCTTGGTGCGGGAGATGCCTTCATGAGTGGTTTCCTTCGCGGCTATCTACGAAATCTTCCTCTAGAGGAATGTTGTGGGTTGGCCAACGCAAACGGTGCTCTTGTTGTTACGAGGCACGGTTGTTCACCAGCAATGCCCTACTGGGAGGAGATCCAATACTTTATGCAAAACCCAAAGGACATTGCCTTTACTGAACATCTACACCGTTCTTTGGGAAAGTCACCTTCGAAAAAAGGTACTTGCTTTCTCGCTTTTGACCATAGGGCGCATTTTGAGGCGATGGTAGATAAGTTAGGAGTTTCCCGATCCAAAATTCCCGAGTTTAAAACCCTTGTCTACGAGGCTGCGAAAAGGGTGTCGCAGGCCCTGCCACAGTTCGATATTGGAATCATCGTCGATGGGCAGTATGGGGAAGAGGTTCTAAAGAGAGCGAACAAGGAAAAGATTCTCTCTTCCCGTTGTATCGAAGAACCCAATACCCGCCTCTTAAGTTTCTTGGAAAATAAAGAAGCTGAAACGTTGTTGCGCTCTTGGCCCAAAGATCAGGTGGTGAAAGTGTTGTGTCGGGTTACAGATGATCGGAACCAACAGCAAAAACAGATCCAGAAACTGTCCGATCTTTTCGAAGCGACAAAGAATACGGGTCATCGGTTGTTGGTTGAATTTGTGAATGCAGACAGTTCTAATGATTTACAGCCGATCAAACAGGCGATACAGTCTTGCTATGCAGTAAAAATTTATCCTTCCTGGTGGAAGCTTCCTCCCATTGAAGACAGCAAAACTTGGGAAGAGATCGAGGCAGCGATTGAGGAAAGCGACCCTCACTGTTTTGGGGTTTTGCTTTTGGGCGAGAACAGATCCATGGAGGAGTTAGGGCAAGCATTGCGAAAAATAGGAGAAAGGCAAAGTAAGGTGCAAGGGTTTGCTATAGGAAGAACAATCTGGGGAGATGCGGCAGAACATTGGCTGCAAGGCAAAAAAACCGACCAAGAGGTCATTGAAGAGATTGCAGACAACTTTACACACCTTGTGGCAGATTCAATAGGTAAGGAGAGATCTTATGACAGCAACATTTAAAACGAAAAGGATAACGGACCTGAAAGGGAAGACGGTCACACTTACAACAGCTCAAGCTCTGATATTGTTTTTAGCACAACAAAAAGCAGAACAATTTGACGGCAACGTCTTCCCGCTCTTTGGAGGGATCTTTGGCATCTTTGGTCACGGTAACGTTGCCGGCATTGGGGAAGCCCTCTGGGAGTATCGAGAGCTGATGCCCTACTTTCGTGGGCAAAACGAACAAGGAATGGCACACTCTGCGATCGCTTTCGCAAAAACACACTGCTGCCGACGTGTGATGGGGGTGACAAGCTCCATAGGTCCGGGAGCGACAAACATGGTCACAGCAGCAGCTTTAGCCCATATCAACAGGCTGCCTGTTCTTTTCCTTCCTGGGGATACCTTTGCCTCACGACGTCCAGATCCCGTCCTGCAACAACTGGAAAATGAACAGTCTCCCCTCACATCCGTCAATGACTGCTTTCTCCCTGTCAGTCGCTACTTCGATAGAATTTCCCATCCAGAGCAGCTCCTGCAGTCTCTGCCACAAGCAGTGCAAACTCTTTTGCATCCATCACGAAGGGGGCCTGTGACGTTAGCACTACCTCAGGATATACAAACGGTAGCTTTCGACTTTCCCACCGATTTTTTTCAGGAGAGGACCCATTACATCCAGCGTCCTCGTCCTGACGAGAGAGAAGTGGAACGTGCTGCAGCATTTCTGAAAAATGCAAAACGTCCTCTGATGGTTGTAGGCGGGGGTGTTCACTATAGTGGAGCGGAAGAGGCGCTCCGCAGCTTTGTGGAGAAACATCAAATTCCTATAGGCGAAACCCAGGCAGGAAAAGGGTGCTTGCCATGGGATCACCCCCTCAACCTTGGTGCCATAGGGGTTACGGGGACTTCATCGGCAAATGCTATAGCCAAAGATGCTGACCTAATTATCTGTGTAGGAACTCGTTTATCCGATTTTACAACAGCATCAAAAAGTCTTTTCCATCGTCCAAGAGTGCGTTTTTTGAATCTCAACAGCTCTCCTTTTGATGCAGCAAAAAGCAATAGCACCATGTTAGTCTCCGATGCTCTGGAGGGATTAAATGCGCTTTCACAAGCTGTTGGCAACTTCCGTACCCAAGAGATCTATGAGGGAACCATCCGAAAAGCCAAAGAGGACTGGGAGGACATTTACTTAGCAGCTACTTCTTCTGAACAAAAAACCCAATTTCCCTCCGACGCACAAGTTTTGGGGGTCGTCAATAAGGTTGTAGAACCAAAAGATATCGTTGTAAGTGCTGCTGGCGGTCTTCCGGGGGAATTGCACAAATTATGGCGCTCGACAGATCCATTGAGTTACCACGTGGAATATGGGTATTCCTGCATGGGATACGAAATTGCTGGGGGTTTAGGAGTGAAAATGGCATATCCTGAGCGGGAAGTCTATGTACTAGTGGGTGATGGCAGCTACCTCATGCTACACACCGAGTTGTTTACGGCAAATCAGCTTGGTTTTAAGATCAATGTGATCCTCCTGGATAACCATGGCTTCGGTTGTATCAATAGATTGCAAAAGTCGTGTGGATCGCCTCCCTTTGGAAATCTGTTCGGCAGTGGAAATTCCAAACCCCGAGTTGATTTTGTTGAAAATGCAAAAAGCTATGGCTGCCAGGCCAGAAAGGCAGCTACTCTTGAGGAGTTGCGGCTCATTTTAGAGGAAAATAAAGAGGTTGAAAAGAGTTGTGTGACGGTGATCGAAACCGATCCTGAGGTGGGAACTCCTTCAACAGCGTGGTGGGATGTCGCTGTTGCAGAACGTTCTTCCGAAGAAGGTGTGCGGGACGCTCGGGTTGTCTATGAACAAAACTTAGAAGGTTAACATGAAAATAAAGATTGGCGCAAATCCC
>JAAKFP010000247.1 GCA_011065005.1 Chlamydiota bacterium
ACTTCCGAGCAGAACTTGCATTGTTATCTTTGCAAGCATCGGATATGCTAACCACCTGAATCGAGCAACTGATGGTAGGAGGACTTTCACCTCCCTAGTTTTAGGGTTTGCTAGCTGCTCCCAGCTCCTTACCTCAATCCCAAGGAAGAGTGGCAGAGTGGCCGAATGCATCGGTTTCGAAAACCGAAGTCCTCGTAAGAGGACCGGGGGTTCAAATCCCTCCTCTTCCGGTTAGGAACCGTGCAAAAATAACTTATTTTTGCACAGTTCCTTAAACACGGATTTTCACGGTTTAATTACACCCTAACGCCAATCTTTTGATTTACAATGGGTTAGAAAAAATCCGCCTACTCGCTGAGTATGTCTTGATTTTTTCTAATACATTGTAAATCAAAATCTTAACATTAAGGTGCAATTCCACCGTGAAAATCCGTGTTAAGGCACAAAAAAAAACTTTGGGTGCTATCAAAGCACCCAAAGCCTACCATTAACTCTAGATAAATGAATGGCTTCATTGCCTAATATAGACTATTTTCCACATGAGCCGGACGGGCAAGAAGAAGAAACAGGTCTTGCATATTGAGCGCCATCACCGTCTGGGCATACTGCACATGGATCAATGCACTTTCTCTCTATACAAGTATAGGGAACGTAATGGCATTTCTCTTCATTATAGTATTTTGTTCGAGATTTTGTTTCACAAGTGTAGTAGTACTCAGGGCACTTCTTGTAGCAGGTTACACAGTAATACTCAGGAACTTTTTTGCAATAAGTTTTTGTGTAATACTGATTAACATAACGACATTGCTGCTTTTGATAAGGTTGATTCACATACCTGACACATTTTTTACGAACGGTATATGGCTCTTGATAGCATCTCTTGACGCAATACTTTTTTTGTTTAAAACGAGTAACCGGACAATAACAGACACAAGGTCCTGTTCGATACTCTCCAGATGGGTTAATTTCCCCTTCTTCGTACATTCCGTTATTGTTGCTGTCTAGAGACCGAATGTTTCGGACCTGCTCTGCAGAAACAGTGGAAATTGCAACTAAGAAGGCGAAGGTTGCTATAAGAATGTTCTTCATGTTCTTCCTCCTATTCTTTGTAAAACTATCATTCTCAAAGATGGTGCCTAGACCACGTTGAGTATAAGAATGACTCCTCTATTTCCACTAATATTCTCAAACTAATTTATTGGAAATATTTTTTTTTATTTTTTGTTTCTTTTTACCTTGAACGTTGAGTGACAGCTACTTAAATGCTACTTTAAAAAAAATATGTGAAAATTTGCCATAAAGAGAAAAGCTTAAGGAACATAACAACAAAATATAGAAAATTAGAGTGTGGTGAGAAGTTACAGAATTCACCACACTCATAACTCATATTTGAGATTTTTAGCTCGACTTTGCAAGATTTTTGGACGAAGATGCACAGAGAAACAAAACCCAGCGTAATGAATTTCGAAGGCTGGGCATTTTTTACCCTTCCTGAGAAATTCATTTAGCTGGGTGAAGTCTCTCTTTGCAGGTGAGTTCAAAAAATTTGCAAAGTCGAGCTTACGGATTGATTATCCGTTTCCAGCTCCAGAAACGAGTTCTGAAACTTTATCAAAGCTCAGCACCACAAGATTTTGAACAAACTCAAATACTCTGCCCATCCAAGACACAATTGTGTCGAAGGAATCCTGTGGTAGAAAGCGCCAGAGCATATAATACAGAAATCCAAATAGGATAAAATTGAAAATAAATTTCATAATCACCTCGATCAATTTCAAATTAATTCTCTATTGTATACCGAAACAAATTCAAGAATCGGAATTTCGGGCTAGAGCTTTTTCCGCCTGACTTTGTGCTCAATCTCACCTACTTTCCTAAGTATACTGAGATCTCCGCACTTCGTCAGTCGAAAAAATCTCTAGCCCGAAATTCCGATTCTTGAATTTGTTTCGGTATATTCACAATAACAAACAACCGATTTTTTGAGGAAAAGAACTCAACAAATTCACACATTAAACATCTAAACCATTAAGCAACAGTGATGTTTGAATCAAGATAAACATCTTGAATTGAATGAAATAGTTTAATTCCTTCCTTCATTGGCCGTTGAAACGTTTTTCGTCCGCTGATGAGCCCTGTTCCTCCGGCACGTTTATTGATAATCGCAGTTTTCACGGCTTCTGCCTGATCGTTCTTTCCCGAGGCTCCTCCGGAATTAATAAGGCCAACACGGCCGCAGAAACTGTTGAGAACTTGGTAGCGACACAAATCGATGGGGTGATCGGTCGCGAGTTCTTTGTACATCAGATCACTGCACTTACCGAATTTTCCCTCTTTGTTCATAGCCAAGTATCCCCCATTTCTTGTTGGGAGCTTTTGCTTGACGATATCTGCTTCTATTGTTGCACCAAGGTAGTTTGCTTGTCCTGTGAGGTCTGCGCTGTCGTGGTAATCGGTGCCGTTGACCTTAAATGCTGGATTCCTGAGGTAACACCACAAAATCGTGGCCATTCCCAATTCGTGAGCAAATTGGAAGGCTTCACTAATTTCTTGAATTTGGCGATTACTTTCCGGCGATCCGTAATAGATTGTAGCTCCAATGGCGACTGCTCCCATGTCAAAAGCTTGTTGAACGTTTGCGAAAAGAATCTGATCATAACTATTGGGATATGAAATCAATTCGTTGTGGTTAATTTTTAAAATAAAAGGAATTCTATGAGCGTATTTCCGTGAAACACTACCCAGAACACCTAACGTAGAAGCTACGGCATTGCAGCCGGCTTCAATGGCAAAGCGAACAATATTTTCAGGATCAAAGTAGATCGGATTTGGAGCGAAAGAGGCTCCAGCAGAGTGTTCAATTCCCTGGTCAACGGGAAGGATGGAGAGGTATCCGGTTCCTGCTAAGCGACCGTGATTGAATAACGTCTGCAAGCTACGGAGAACACGAACAGGACGGTCGCTGTCTCTGTGTATCCGATCCACCCAATCAGGCCCTGGTAGGTTAAGATCTTCTTTTGGAATACGTTCACATCGATAATTTAACAAAGCCTCGGCTTCATCTTCCAGCAATTCATAAACTTGACTAGTGGTGCTCATTGTTTTCCCCCCTTTAATTTTAGAAATTCAATACGTTTAATCCCATTGTTAACGAATCACAGAAAAAATATCTATGAAAAATTGGTAACCGTTCAAACCCCTGCTTAATAACCGCGAAGAGCACGAGGAAACCTGGGCAATAGAATTGGCTTTGCTTTCTCTGTAGGTAATGATATCCTATTCTTTTTATTTTTAGGAGGTCCTCATGTGTTATCTTAGAACGATATCTATTTTAGGAATATTTCTCGCTATGTTAGCGGTTACGACCCTTGCTCAAGCAGAGGCTTCTGAAACGAAAGCCCCTACATTAGCCGTCAAAGGGCAAGCTACGATACGCAAACCTGCAGATGAAATCAGCCTAAATATTGGGGTTGTTAGTCAAGGCGAAACAGCTGAAGAGGCTTTGAAAGAGAACAGCGCAAAAATGCAAAGAGTCCTTGAAAGTATTGTTATTGCTGGCCTGCAGGGCGATGAGTATAAAACGGGGCGTTTCTCCATCCATCCGATCTACAGCCAAAGGCCTCAATCTCCTCCGCCCAATTGGCAGGCGCAGATTATTGGGTATGAAGTAACTAATTCCATTGCAATTCAGACGGATAAGGTCAAACTTACGGGAGAGATCATCGATCAAGCCACTCAGGCAGGAGCGAATAGTGTTGGTAACATCCGATTTGGTTTAAAGGAACCCCGTGCTTTCCGATCTGAGGCCATAAAAATAGCCACGCAAAATGCCATTACTGACGCCGAGGCCTTGAGCACAGCTGCGGATGTGGATCTTGTTAGAATTCTCTCTCTCTCTTTGGATGATGCGCAAGCCATATCCCCTTCACCAAGAGGACAGTTTTACGCCAAGGCAATGGCCACGGAAGGCGTACCCATTGAAGCCGGTGATATAGAAATTATCGCTACGGTAACGGTTGTCTATGAAGTGGATTGAACGAAGCATTCAGACAATGGCGTCAACTTAAGCAGGGAATTTCAACGCAAAGACGCCAAGACGCAAAGAATTAAGGTGTTCTTAGCGTCTTTGCGCCTTTGCGTTTAGTTTTATTTCTTAAGTTGACGGCATTGCCTGAACACTTACGATTGAACAAAAATTTGACAAAAATCCATAGAGATTTTAAATAAATGTTTAGGGCTAATATCGAGTTAGTTTTGGTTCAGTTCCAATTTTAAAGGGGAGAGAGATCTATGTTGAATGCAAGAAATTTTGGATTAGCAGGTGGT
>JAAKFP010000248.1 GCA_011065005.1 Chlamydiota bacterium
TCCTCATCACTCTAAAGGGTGGATGAACCTAGCGACCTCTCTGCAATTAATCTATCAATACCAACCTCAAGAATCTTACTTCACACTAGCGGATGAGAGTTTTGACCAAGTCGCCAAACTCGATCCTCAGAATGTCGAATTATGGATTAAATGGGGGCAACTTTATTCTTTCAAAGGAAGAATCACTCGAGATATTGATCGGTTGTATGAAAGTTGTAAGAAATTTGAGATCGCAGAGATTTGTGAGCAGAACCACCCCTTGATTTTCAGCTCTTGGGGTGAAGCCTTGATGCTCATAGGAGCATGGACTGAGAACCTTTCCTGCCTCCAACAATCTCAGCAAAAAATCATCAACAGCCTAGAGATACAATCTGACAATTCCCATGTTTGGTGCATATATGGAAACTGTTTGAACGAATTGGGAAAATATTTTGGCGACCATAGCTATTTCGAACATGCTGCTGAGAAGTTTCGATATGGAATAAAGTTTGACTCAAGAAGTTATCTTCTGTGGCATGGCTTGGCTTTGGCATATTTTGGTATTGGTCAGTTGAACAATAGCCTGGAGCTGATTGAAGAATCGACGAAATGTTATATAAAAGCTGTTAGATGTGGAAGTCCTCCATCTCCACAGTTTTGGAATGATTGGGGAGTTACCCTCATAAAGCTGGCACACGTAACTGGGGAGAAACGCCACCTTGTTTCAGCCTTAAAAAAGTTTGAGATGGCTCTCCATTATGTAACGGATGTTCAAGACATGGGACTTCTCGATCCAGAATGGTTGTTTAATTATGGATCTGCTTTAGAGTTTTTGGGAGAATTGGAAGAAGAAGCCTCCCATTATGAAAAAGCTATTCAGGCCATGGAAAAAGTTCTGGAGATTGATCCGGGGTATCACCTCGCTCACTTTAACCTCGGGGCCCTGTATTCAAATCTTGGGGATTTTGAAGCTGACCCCGAACACTTCCAATCGTCGATGAAACATTTTGAAACATACCTCAGCATTGAGGTCGAAGATGACTTTGCGTGGAACGAATGGGGAGTCACTCTCCTTTACTTTGCAGAGCTAATAAAAGATCCCTCCAGGCCTGACGACGCTCAAAAGTTGTATAAAGATGCGGAGAGCAAGCTTTTGCATGCTATAGCATTAGGGAATACATCTGCATTGTATCACCTAGCCTGCCTTTATTCTTTGACGGGGAAGGTCGCCGCTTCGATACATTATTTAGAGCGTTCCGAACAAAATCACGCCCTGCCAAGTATTGATGAGCTTTCAAAAGACGAATGGCTGGAAGGAATTCGTGGGACGACACATTTTCGCAGTTTCTTATCCCATCTCCAAAGAAATCGATAAGGAGCTGGGCAAAATAAGTTGTACATTTCTGGTGACACAACGCTTCAGATGCGAGGCGCAAATTCGCAGACAACTTATTAGTTTTCAAGAATTTGCAACAAAGCAGGTGAAGATGGTGTGTTAGCAGAAATGTGTAAGTTATTTTTGCCCAGCTCCTAAGCATTGTGTTACTTTCAATTTTACCACAGAGAACACAAGAGCACACAGAGAGGATATGAGAGGAAATAAATGACTCAATAATTCCCTCTCATATTCTCTCTGTGTGCTCCTGTGTTCTCTGTGGTAAATTATGCAACAAGGCCGTGTTATGTACAGAGAGAGTTGCTCTAATTTATTCTATCTTCTTGTATTTATAAGAGATCCAGTGTATATTATCGCATGTTGGGGTTCCCAAAAGAGGTCAACATGGACAAAAATAATGAAAACAATCATGACAATGAAGAAATTGAAATTGAATCCCCACAACCTCTATTGGAGTCAAAAGTCTCCAGACTCGACGATGTTCTCAATGAGAAACTAGAAAGAGCTTTTCACAAGCAAACTTCCCAACTCCTTTTCCATGATATCGCGAAAATCGCTAGTGAACATGACCCCATTGACCTAGCGTATGCTGCCACGCGCCTTCCTTCCAATGCTCGGATCGTGTTGTATGAAAACCTGCCCGATATGAATGCCAAAGTAAGCTTCATGATCAATACCACAAGCAACACACGATCCGTGATATTTCGACTGCTTGGCGATCAGGAAATCAAGGAGTTTGTTGAAGAGATGCCTTCTGACGAAGCGGTTAAAATTTTGGACGATATGTCTGACCGGCGATTAAAGCGTGTCCTAGATATTTTGGAACCTGAGAAATGCAAGCGGATTCGACAGTTGCGGAAGCATGAGCGCAATAGTGCCGGTCGACTGATGACAGATGAATTCTTTTCCTTTCATATGAACACAACGATTGGTGAAGTAGCGAGCCATATTCGAGACAATCCTGGAATAGATTTGGCGCGGAGCATTTTTGTTTTATCTGATAATGATGAGCTTGCAGGGTATGTTCCCGTTCGTAATATTATCGTTAACCCTCCCTTTCTACCACTCAGGCATGTGATGCGTCCTGTTCTTCACACTGTTAGCCCTGAAGCAACTCGAGATGAAGTAGTCGATATTGTGGAGAGATATCAAATTCCAACCCTTCCTGTTGTAGACGAAAATGGTAAAGTTGTCGGAGTTATTGTCTACGAAGATGTCGTCGAAGCTATGGAAGATATCGCTGACGACACCATTGCCAGCATTGCTGGTACTGCTGAGAATGTCAGTGAGCATGAACCGATACTACGTCGTTATTTCTGGCGTGCACCCTGGCTTGTCGTGACTTTATGCGCTGGAGTGGTTACCTCGACAACGCTGTCTCAATTTAGCGGACGTATTTGGTTTGCATTCGTTCCCTATTTCGTACCCCTTATCTCTGGTATGTCTGGCAATGTAGGATTGCAGTGTAGTGCTATTCTTGTGCGAAGGATGGCGACAGGAGAACTTTCCCCAGGAGCACAATGGGACGCAATCTGGAAAGAGATTGGCATAGGATTTTTAATAGGAAGCACCTTTGGATTGGCATGTGGCATCGTAGTCTACCTGTTAAACCTGTATGGGATCCAACACGCTGGCTCTGATCCTTTAGCTCTAGGAGTTCTCGTCAGTTGTGGACTCTTCGGCGCTTGTATGACTGCTACGGTGTTAGGAACTTTTTCTCCCTTTTTCTTTGCGCGTATTGGGGTCGACCCTGCTGTTGCATCGGGACCTATTGTTACAGCCTTTAACGATGTTAGTTCTACAATAATGTTTATCTTCGTTGCTCGTGTCATTTCACTATGGTTAATGTAAAGGCAGAAGAGAAAACTCATGAATTACATAAAGCTATTTTTCCTACGACTTGTTGTTGGTTATCGAAATCTTGTTGAATTCTTTCGCGTCGCATATTTCTATTATCCAAACAGGCAATTTAAGCGCGTCGATTTGTATCTGTTAAGATGTTACATTCTCGAGAATCCCTATAGAATCAGCAAAAAAACTCTCCAAGAGAAGGGGAGTAAGGATATTTATGCCTATGGGGAAACCCCGTTGACAACTATGGAAAAGATTTCTAAAAAATGTCAAATCAATACCGCTGACGTAGTTTATGAGCTTGGCAGCGGAAGAGGCCGCACATGCTTTTGGCTACATTTCTTTGTAGGCTGTCAGGTTGTTGGCGTGGAGTTCGTGCCCATTTTTGTAAAAATCGCCCAAAAGGTGAAACATCGGTTTGATGTGAGAGGGGTAAAATTCATCTATCAAGATATACTAGACGTCGACTATGCCGATGCCACGGTGATCTACTTTTATGGAACGAGTTCTGATACGCCCTTTATTGAAAAGCTCATAGAAAAATTGAAAGGGCTTCCCTCTGGAACAAAAATTATTACCGTCAGCTACCCACTAACAGCCTATACAAAACAACCCCTCTTCAAACTCATCAAAAGTTTTCCTGCTCAGTTTTCTTGGGGGGAAGCGGAGGTGTATTTGCAAGTTGTCAATTCCTCGCATAAAAATTGAACGCGAAGATCGCATACGCATCAACCTAAGCACATACACTTGCTTTTAACGTAATCGCGGTAATGATGTTTGAACTTGGTATTTGATTCAAGAAAATACTTGAGCTGTGGGCTTTAAGGGTCCCCGTTAGGGGACCAAGCGAGCTAGCCCTGTCCTAGTGCGAGGGAGCTTGCGACCGAGACACGTAGGGCGGGGTTTTGGATCGATATGATATCTCGTCCCGGCAGGGGCGGCAGATTTATGAAGAGAGGAGATTTGGTATTCTGTCATTATGGATATAACGAGTTATTTTGTAGGGTCAATTTATTGTTCCTGCCGCCCCTGCCGGGACGGGATTTTATGCTGACCTAAAACCCCGACCTACGTGTCTCGGTCGCAAGCTCCCTCG
>JAAKFP010000249.1 GCA_011065005.1 Chlamydiota bacterium
TCCACAGTAAACCGCTTAGCAGCGAGATCGGGCTTAGATTGTAGCCAGTAGACCACCTGATCGTCATCGACGGTATCGACGTACCCATCGCATTCTCTTCCAGTCATACTGGGAGCATCCTGAGCAAAGACAATAATCTTGCCAGCCAGGATGTGAATCAGGCGATAAAGACCTAGGGGAAAGAAAAGAACGGAAAAAATATTATATGCTATTCTAGCCGCTTTGCTTACCGTTTCATATTTGTAAAGGGTTTCCGGAACATACTCTTTTGCCCGGAACTCCAGATTAATACGCTCCTTTTCCGCCTTAATAGCGGGATTTTCTTCTGCATTCTCGTCGAGATCAGCAGCAGGCAAAGGTACACTCAGATTGTTTATTATACTTTGTATATTATTAGACATGTTATTTTTCTATTATAAATCACTAAAACATAGCATTATACTGTCCTACAAATACAATGTCTAGAAAAAACTAACCGTTCGGGCAGTGTCGTCAACTTAAACTGGAATTTTCAACGCAAAGACGCAAAGACGCAAAGAAATTGGGGTGTCCTTTGCGTCTTTGCGTTTAATTTTATTTCTTAAGTTTATGTTCTTGTCCAGTTGGTGTGGAAGAACTCACCACGCGGCTTATCGACCCGTTCATAGGTATGAGCGCCAAAATAGTCACGCTGAGCCTGCAAGAGATTTGCAGGGAGACGTGCTGTGCGGTATCCATCGTAAAAGGCAAGAGCTGTGCTAAAACAAGGAGTTGGTATGCCAACTTCAGCTGCTTTTGCGACAACTTTCCGCCAGCCGGATTGATTCCGATCCACTTCCCCGCTGAAGTACTCATCAAGAAGCAAATTTTTTAGATCAGAATTTTTGTCATAGGCCTCCTTGATTTTGCCAAGAAAACGACTGCGAATGATGCAACCTTCCCGCCACATAAGGGCTACACCACCGTAGTTGAGGTTCCATCCAAACTCTTCAGCAGCCTGTCGCATGAGCATAAACCCTTGGGTGTAGCTAATGATCTTTGAGGCGTATAAAGCGCCCCGGATATGATCGATAAAATCTTCAGAGTTACCATCAATTTTTCCTTCTGGTCCCTTCAAGAGCTTACTTGCCTCCACCCTTTCCTCTTTCATTGCGGAAAGAAACCGGGCAAAAACCGCTTCAGCGATAAGCGTCACCGGAATTCCTAACTCCAAAGCATTGATGCCTGTCCATTTTCCTGTTCCTTTTTGTCCTGCAACATCAAGAATTTTTTCAACAAGAGGGGCACCGTCGGAATCCTTGTTAGCAAAGATATGACTGGTAATTTCGATTAAATAGCTGTCGAGTTCCCCTTCATTCCATTTTTTAAAAACTTCGTGCAGCTGCTCCGCCTCAAGACCAAGAGCCGTTTTCATCAGGTGATACGCTTCACAGATCAGCTGCATGTCGCCGTATTCAATGCCGTTGTGCACCATTTTCACAAAATGCCCTGCACCCTCTTCTCCAACCCAATCGCAGCAAGGTTCTCCGGTGTCAACCTTTGCTGCTATCGACTGAAAAATCTCTTTGATCAGCGGCCACCCCTCAGGGTTTCCACCCGGCATGATGGAGGGTCCATGGCGAGCGCCCTCTTCCCCTCCGGAGATCCCCGTCCCAATAAAGATAATCCCCTTTTCTTTCAGGAAGCGTGTTCTTCGAGTGGAGTCGTCAAAATGGCTGTTGCCGCCGTCGATGATGAGATCCCCTTCTTCAAGGTGCGGGAGCAGCATTTCAATAAATTGGTCTACGGGTTTGCCCGCCTTTACCATCAACATCACCTTTCGGGGTCTTTTGAGTTTACTAACAAACTCTTGGAGTGAATGGGCTCCCATGACTTTGGTCCCTTTGGCGGGTCCTTCAAGAAAATCATCTACTTTTAAGACCGTGCGATTGAAGACGGCAACAGTGTACCCATGATCATTCATATTCAAGACGAGGTTTTGTCCCATCACAGCTAAGCCAATGAGACCAATATCTGCTTGCTCCATCACGAACCTTCCTTATTTTGCTCACTTGTAACGATAATGAACGAACGCTCTTTAGGAATCAAGAGAATGAAAAAGAGAGATTTTAAGATTTGATTTGGATAGCGTTAAATCCAAAAAAACGATCTTTGAACGCATCTAGGGTGACAGAAATTTCCCAACCGTGGTAAGGATCTCGAATACGCACATCTTCATCACGAATCTCATCAACAATAATCACATGACTACCGATCCTTTTGTCATTGATGTCAACAATCGCCGATCCATTTTCTTCCAGCAATCGTTTAAGATGCTCTAGATTATCGACACGCTCAGTGTGGATGGGAGTGAAACCAGCATTTCTTATGTCTAAACATATCTCACCTGAGCCTGCTAGGGATCTTTGATCCATTGCCTTTACGTTTGGAGTCCCCCCACGATCTCTAATGAGCATAGCAGCCACAGCAGCTGTACACCCTCGAGCTCCGCGTTGTTGAATGACATTTTTTCCGCTCTCGGAGATCTTAGCAACCACCCCTGCCCCGAGGTCCTCTGTCTTTTTAACATTATGAAGATGAAGTATCTCCTCATCAAGAAAACATGTGCCTTTTCCATGCATGCTTTGTAATTTCCCTTCACGAATCACAAGAGTGTCAGCTCGTGATATACCCGGGTGCTCTCTCGGAAGAATTATTTTATCCAAATAAAGTGTCTTTTCATCTAGATTCCGTTGTAAACCCTGAAGTTTTGTTTCCAGATTCTTTTTCCTGCTTCTTTTGAAAACTCCAAGATTTTCCATTTCACCCTGCAACTGACGTATTTCTTGTTTTAATCGAGGTATTTCTTGTTTTAAATTTTTGATTGTATTGCAAACACCGCGTCGGTCTCCAAACAGATTTTGTGATTTTGGTGGCACTTTTGGTGGCACTGACACGGGTCTAATATCTCGTCTAGGTGAAACAGGGGAAGGGGCAACAGGTCTTGGTGATTCTGAGGCAGGAGTGGATGGCATTGGCGGGCTCGGTAACTCCCTGCGAAAAGGCTCTGAAGGTACTTTTTGTTCATCTGAAGGTACTTTTTGTCCAGAGGTAACTTTTTCTTTCACATAAGCTATCAAGCTATTCACGTCTGCAAAGTCATTGCTGTCAAATTGATACCCATTTTCCGTGATACGGCAGTAGCAATCCTCAACTGTGCCATCCCAATCTTTTACCATCCTTAGTTGAAAAAGGGTCGGATCCTCCACCGATTGCTTGAGTATAAAATTCCCCAGAAGGTGCCGAGTCATGGTCTTTATATTTTTATTAAATTCAGGGAGTTGCTTTATCGCCCCAACATAACGATCTACTGCTGATTTTGATTTGGCTTGTTCCTTGCCAGAACTTGCAGCTTTTCTACCCTTTATCATTCTCTTTAAGAAGCTATTGACAGACACTAAGTTTTTATCTACAGACCCTTTTGGAAAATTTTCTTTTCCAACAATTCCGGAGACCACGGATTTGCCTTTACGACCCCCTATTATCAGATTTCTTCCTGCTACTTCGCTTGCCTTACTAGTAGTTTCTGGTGTCGGCATTTCCTCTTTTTTTTGCAGTTGTGTTGGCTGCCATTTAATGGAACCAGAATCCACTGACCCCTCAACTGAACTACCCATTTTTTATTCCTCACACACTAAGCGTTATAATAAAACAATTTAAATTAAATTTGCTTGTAACTATCTATTTAAACTCCCCTTGTTAACCGTTATAGCAAATTAATAATTATTAGACACTCTTTCTATTGTGAAAATAAGATTATTAAACCTAAAGCTAAAAATCTTAGGGTCTTAGACTTGAAAATACAGAACCCTATACTTCAACGAAGGTAACTATTCAGGTCCCCCCGTTTGCTACACAAACGAGGCGACCTGAAGATTTGATCAGAAATCCAGCTATGCTAATGAGTTCATAGGTAATAATCAAAGAAGCTTGAAACGATCAGGGAGATTTTTGCCTATGTGCTTGGATAATGTCACCCATGTGCTTGGATAAAATGTTACCTATGTGCTTGGATCGGACCCAATGTCCTCATCTAATGTCATTGCTCCAAAAATTTTCCTCGACCTGTCTAGTTTTGCAGAATATTTTCTAACCATACTGTGTTCTTTGCGGTATTTTGGATTTATGAGTTTAACGGAGTCAGACATATCCTCTAGTTCGTGGTCTATAAGTCTACCTATATTAAACTCTTTACGCATGTAACCAAAGAAGTTTTCTTGAGACCACCGCGATATCATCCAAACAAAAGAATTTACTAAATTAATATTAAAATTTGTCGTTACCATGGAACCTTGGACAT
>JAAKFP010000025.1 GCA_011065005.1 Chlamydiota bacterium
AAATGAGGTGGTCTTTTGGCAGCTAAGACGCCAGGATTGGGGGGATTAAGCACTATTCCTCCTCCTTTTTGCCCTCTCCGCGGTTGTTTTCCCCTGGGGGTTGTACCTACTCCGAATTTCAGTTTAGTTTAGGATTTCTTTAGATTTAAATGCATTATAGCACAATCTGTAATTTAGTTCAAAAGATAAATTTAAAGATTAACAGTTTTGAAAAATTAGTAAAATATTGTTTTGATGAAAAGTTAAAAAATGTCATAATAAGAATAGGGGAAGATAGAAAACTATTCATGAAGTAAAAGGTTCTATTTTCGTAATAAAAAACAGAAATAATAGGTGTTGTTATGGCTGCTAGAAAAAAAGAAGAAACCACACATCTTTCTATTTTAGATGCTGTCGAAGCGCTCTCAAATATTGCAGATTTGGACTTTGAGAGGGAGGTTGATGTTGCGACAGAGGAAGAGATTGCTGAGCAGAATCACCTCGTTACTGCACGAACGGTGCAGTGGTTGGAAGTGGAAGATCCTGACAGTACGATAACGTTCATCCGCGAAACATTTCACGTTGTTCTTGATTATCTACGAGATTTCTACAAACACGACTATAAATATGTGAGCAAGCCGCAGGCTGTTGAAGGGGTGAAGACGATTATGGTGCTTGTGGGAGATGCTGCGCAGAAGCTGGACAAATATACTACTTTATTCTCTCGTACGAAGGCAAAAAATGTAAAGTCTCTGCAAGAGTATAAACAACTTCAAGAGTTTTATCTGACGCGGGTTGCAAGAAAAATTGAAGAGGGGATTCTGGGCAAGTGGATTTTGGCGTTGACCAAGGATGCGATGGCTCGAAAGGAAACTGCTGCGAGATTAAAAGGCAAGAGGCTGATTTCCACCAGGTATGTTTTTATCGATTTAGAATCGGTGAAAAAAGACACAGAATATGAATTATTCTTTTTGAAAAAAGAGGATGGTTCAAGGTTTTTCAATCCTCGATTGATTCGTAACATCAAGCTCATCTGTGACTTCGGGGAGACCATTACGGCACATAAAGAGGTCGATCCCATTTTGCGGATTAACATATGGCAAGACTATGCCATGCATATTGCTGCTAAGAGCATTTTCAAAGCTCAGGGTGTGGTGCTAGATAGGTTTTTTCATGAAGCTAGAAAGGGATGGAAAGGGGAGTTGGCAACGACGTTAAATAAGGCCGTTGTGGCGTTATTAATGAGCTGCAATCCAAAGAATTTGTTGAGGAATGCTCCTGTAAAAAGTTGTTTAGAATACTTTGTTGATTTTCAGTTTTTTCTTCGTAGCGCTTTGAAATCTCGAGAATATCAGAGGGATATGGTTTACCCACCAAAGAGATCTGCGGTGCTTGCCAATTGCTTGCTTGATGTCACTCATGGCCTTTCTCGAGCACTATTCTCAAGCATAACTGGTTATCCTGAATTAGTTCCGGTGTTTGAAAGAGTGTTTCATAAAGCTTCTGAAGCACAATCACCGGAGCATAAGAAGGCAGCCAAAGAGAGTCGGATGTTGTGGAGTCGTTTGGCGGCAGATAATGTCGCAATGAAGAAGCTGATCAAGCAGCATCCCAATGGTCCTCTGATCAAAGATTTAGAAATTCTTGAGCACGGAACTTGCTATGCTTTTGATCCGATCATCCAATTCAATATTCCTTTTCAGTTGTATTCTCTTTATCTAAAAGAGCGAAAAATTTCTAATATTCGGATGCCATCTCCAACGTCCCAGAAGTTCATTCATGAGGCAAAAATTCTGGATGAATTTAAGGCATTCCTTCATGCCTGCACAAAAAGGCAGTTTAAGCGGAAGCATTTGATCATCAATTTGCAAGATAGAACCTCTTGGAGAGAACACAGTCGGAGCCGTGCTATTGAAGAGCTCCAAAGCAAACGTGACTTTGTCAAGGTGTTGGAGGTTGTAACTTTGCCTAAGGATACAGAGTTCTACCATCAGGTTTCTCCCTATGACCGGGATAACCATGCCGAAGTTTTCATCGAACATTTTAAGGAGCACCTTGCTGACGAAAATTGTGGATTTTTCTTTCCACAACACATCAAGAAGAAGTTGTTCCCGAAATTCGTCGATGGCGTGCTCGATGGAATACATAAGGTCTTTTTCTCTAAAAGGAATGTGTTATCGGTGCAAAATCGCTTAGATTTTATTGAACTATTTTATCTCTTCTTGCAATTAAAGCTCATAGAAGTTACGCAATCTGATTCGTTTAGTATGTTGTGCAAAGACGGGATTGATGTTGGTGGAGTAGCTAGCACACAGTTTTATGCGTTTCTAAGTTTGTTGAGTGGTGGGGGAGTTAATGAGAGCGATGTTGAACATATGAATCTTATTCTATACACCGCTCCTCTGTTGATACGGGAACGAGTCATCATTCCCGAGGTTTTTGATCGAATGATTACCGTGTTAAAGCGCATTGAGGGTACGAAGGATGAGTTAGGTTCAGGAAAATTTAGGAAAGTAATTAATGGGGCCTTTGGACGATTCTACAAGATTCCAATAAATAAGTCTCTTAATGCGGTGCCGTCGATGTAATACGACCTAGTCACCTTAAGTTTATAAGATCTTAACATTTCGATGTTATAGATAAGCGTTCAGCCAATGCCATTAACTTAAGAAATAAAATTAAACGCAAAGGCGCTAAGAACACCTTAATCTTTGCGTCTTGGCGCCTTTGCGTTTAAAATTTCGCTTAAGTTGACGGCATTGAGCGTTCAGCTTCCTAGCACGATTTTTGGTTTTCTTCGTGGATAAAAATCCTTTGGATGCGAGGGCCTAAGCAGGTGACAAGCTCGTAGACGATAGAATTTCCCTTTTCTGCGAGCTCTTCTGGGGAAAGATAGTTGCCGTATTCATCTTCGCCAAAGATTAGGACGGGATCCCCAATCGATGCCTTTGGGATCTCTGTAATATCCACCATCATGTAGTCCATGCATATGGTTCCAACCATGGGAGCTTTTATTCCTTGGATGATCACACACCCCTTGCTGCTATAATTTCTGTGGAGTCCGTCAAAATAGCCGATGGGGATCACTGCAAGCCGTTGGGTGTCCTTTTGGACGGTATAATTTCTACCATAGCTTACTGTGTCTCCCTTTTTGCAAACATTGATGCCAACAATACGAGAGTTTAGGGAGATGGCTAGGCGGAGGTCTAGAGTTTCCGAAGGATTTTTAGAAGGCTTTAGGCCATAGATTGCGAGCCCCACACGAGCCATGTTGTACTGGGGGAAGTGAAAGCGCATCACTCCACTTGAATTGGCAGCATGATGCCAGGGGATTTCAATGCCATTCTCTTTTAATTCATTGATTACGGAATCAAATCTTTCGGATTGCTGAAATGTAAAGTTATCATCGGCGGGGTCATCAGCGCAGGCAAAGTGGGTCATGATCCCTTCAAGTTTCAGTGAAGGAAATGTAAGAATGTATTTTGCTAGGGTTAGGGCTTCTTCGGGTCGGCATCCAAGCCGGTTCATTCCTGTGTCGACATGCAGATGCACTTTGATGGTGGTGTTCTGCTTGGCAGCTTCCAGAGCAATCGCCTGAATAACCTCTCGTTCGCTGACGCCGACCTCAAATTTCCACTCTACAACTTTTGATGCTTCATAGGTTGCAGCATTCAGAGTGAAAATGCTTTGCTTCACACCCGAATTCCTGAGGGCTATTCCCTCATCGACATAAGAGACTCCTAAAATACCCACTCCTTGTGTATCTAGAAACTTGGCAATGCGAACGTCGTGGGTGCCATACGCCATAGCTTTTACCATCACCATAACTCGGGTGCTCTTGGACAGTTTATTGCGAATGGTTGCAAGGTTCGAGGCAATGGCAGCTAAATTGATAAAACATTGGTTGGTGCAAATACTTCCAAAAAAAGCTTCTGTAAGGTGGTCGAGGGGCTCTTTTCTTTCCCCTTTGATGAGAACAAAATCGTTTGGCCGTATCGTTGCCTTCAGTTGATGGATGGCTTCCGCGTAACTTGAAAATTGAGAGATGGAAGTCTTGGGTGAGTGTGATGTAACCTCGTCGACTAAGGACCCATAAGGTTGTTTTCCTATTAACATGAGCAACTCTGGTTGCGCTTTCTGGATAGCTTTTCCAATGCGGTTATAGTCTTTTTCCAGGTATTGTCCATCTCCCCGCATTCCACCAAAGAGAAAGATTTTTCTCTCGTTTGGATGGCATTGATCAAAATACCGCAAGGCAACGTCAACGGATTGTGGGTCTGAACAGTAGGTGTCATTAATAAAGGTTGCTCCACCTGGGGACTGCCAGATCTCTGTTCGCATGGGTTCAGGGGTATAATTTGTTAGTGTAGAGCAGATATCTTGGGAGGAAATTCCTAGAAGCCAGGCAGCTTTAATAGCGAGGTTGATGAGGTCTAAATAGAAGTAATGACCTCTAGTGATTCGACTTTCATAGTGGTTGCCATCGGGAAAGTCGATGCGGAAGGGGACCTCGCTTGTTCTTTCCGTGGAAAGAGTTCTGGCATGGGGAAGGGTTTCCTCTTTCTCGTTCCAGAAGAATTTCGTCGCTTTAATCTCAAGAAGATGTTGTTGAAGGAGGTCGTCGCTAGGGATGAGTGCCCACCCTTTTTCATTCGTGCTTTTGGAAAGCTTTATCATCTCTGCAGCTGCCGTGTCGACGGTGCCTAGGGTCGTGATGTGTTTTCTTCCAATGTGAGTGATAATGGAGAAATCGGGAACGATAAGGTCCGCCAAGGCATCCATTTCATTCACTTTGGAAATCCCCGCTTCGATGATAGCTATTTCGTGATCTTTGTCGACTTGCAGTAAACTTAATGGAACACCAATCTGGCTATTAAAGCTTTCGGGTGATGCTGCGACATGTTTCGATGTTGATAGCATGGCGTGGAGGAGGTCTTTGACCATAGTCTTGCCATAGGATCCTGCGATTCCAATCACTTTGCAAGGAAGCTTCTGTCGGTAGCTTTTGGTAATCGCTTGGAAAGCTGTCAATGGGTTTTCAACACGAAGCAATACAATTCCATTTGTATCAAAAGGGATATTTATGCCTTTTTGCACTAGAGCATATTTTGCACCGGCTTTGGCAGCATCTGCAATAAAGTTGTGGCCATCATGTCGAGTGCCGGGAAGAGCAACGAATAGAGCATTATGAGTATAGATTCGTCGGGAATCGATGGTGATTTGGTCGATAACCACTGGAGTTCGTGGGCTTCCTCCCGCTTTGACGAAGCCTGACCAATCTCTGAGATCATAAGAGTCCATAGTTACTTCATCCTAAAAAATTTCCAGCCTACTATTCCCAAAATTAAAGAAAAAGGAATTCCAATGGACCAAATAGCGGGAAGCACCTGTCGATTGCCCAAAACTACAGCAGCATTAAGTATGAGGTAGCACGCTACGAGTCCAAATATGCTGCACGCATAGATAATAAACAGGGGGAAGTGTCGAGAAAAGCGTACGCAAAACGGTGCGGGGCCAATAATGGCCAAAAGGCATAACCAAGGGATGACCAGTTTGTGGTAAAAAGTTGCAGAAAGCGCCGCTTCCTTTTCACTTAATATTTGTCGGAATTTCGGAAGCTTGTTCCATAATTTTGATAGAGGCAGTTCCTGAGGTGGCGTTATCGTGTCGAGAAGTACTTTTTTATTAAATCGTATCTCAGGAAAAGTTTTCTTTTCGAAGGATGCTGTTTTGAACAATTTCCCATGATCATTTCTGACAAAATGATCAACGAATCTTCCCACAGGAACTTTTGTATGGGGCGATAGATACTTGATGCGATAAATTTCATCGAAAGATTTTACCCAATACACATCGAAGAACATCTCACGCGCAACGTCAAACTCTTGAAACAGCAATGTTGAATGATCTTTCAATGTGATCCGTTGCACAAAAATGCGCTT
The DNA here is from genome assembly GCA_011065005.1 of Chlamydiota bacterium. Lineage (GTDB taxonomy): Bacteria > Chlamydiota > Chlamydiia > Chlamydiales > Waddliaceae > JAAKFP01. The sequence continues at coordinate 5,922 of JAAKFP010000025.1, forward strand.
ATTTTTTTTGCTTTTTTGGAGGCTGTGGGCATCATTGAGGTAGCGATGTTCACGTAGCGCCTTGGGGAGGAAATATTCAGTGTTGGCATAGACAAGTAAGGTGCAAAATAGCCCCATGAGAACAAATGGTCGTAACAAGGTTTTAAGTTTGATTCCACTTGCCATAAAAGCCAAGAGTTCATTGTTAACGTTCAATTGTGTAAGTGTTCTTATGCTAGCGATCATTAGCGCGAAAGGTAGTATAACGTTAAGACGTTGGATGAACTCTCTGTAATAATATTGACACAGCTCTAGCCATTGGAAATGGGAGTGATGGTAGTGCTGACCGTTCGAATGACTCGCATAGTCTATCAACACATAAAGTCCATAAAAGCAGAAGAGAATCAAAAAGAATACCTTTATGGTTTCACGCAAAAAATACTTTTCCCAAATTGTCATTATCATCACTTATTCTATCCCTTTTGATATCCTTTTGAGCGTCCAAATTGATAATGCGACCAAAATAAAGTGGGGCACAATGTAGATCAGCGCTGAGGCAAAAAGGCGGTGGTCTAGACCCCTGGCGACGAAGTATGAAATTAAATACATTGCAGCCAAACCGATAACGTAGAAGACAGATAAATTCGAACGGTTTCTGCTGATGCTGATTCCAAAAGAGGTTCCCAGGAGCGTGAAAGTTAACGCCGCCACCGCGACAGAGATGCGACGGATGATCTCTGCGTAGCAACGGTCTATACTTTTCTGGATCGTTTTTCCTTCAAGCGGGGAGGTGGCACTAAGAAGAGCAGCTTTCTCTTCTTGAAGACGTGAGATCAATAAAGGCATTCTGAGGTGATCATTGTTTACCCGCCAAACTTTTCTCTGTAGTAGCTGAGAAAAGTCCGCGGACGATGCTTGGGTCTCTTCGATATTCTCGATGATAATCTGATCGAAATCATCGGCTCCATTCGCTTCCAATGTCGAGATCAAACTGACCCCCTTACCGACAAAAGTATCTTGATCACTCTGAAGCTCATCAGCAAGTAAGAGATTGATCCTCCCATTACTTCTGTTAGGTACCGCCATGACAACTTTACCTGCTGATTCTCCGATACGGGAATCTCCCATGGCATCGAAGTAGGCTCCCTTCAGATTCATGAGGTGTTTATTGCGCAACAAAAGAAGAGGGTTAATAGATCTAAGTTCCGACTTCCATACGCTGGTTGAGAGATGCGACGTCGTGGCAAGTTCGGAGACAATATAAAAGTTGATCACCGATAAAAAAGAAGCGGCGATAAGGATCGGAGATATAAAATCTCTAATGGCTATTCCCGAAGCACGAAGTGCTGTTAGCTCATGAGTCTTGGAAAGACTCTGGACAAGTAATATCGACGAAATCAAACACGCTACAGGAATTGCGATGGGTAAGATGTAAGGAATTTGATAAAGGATAAATAGAAAAATGATGCCTAGAGTGGGATCTAATGCAGCAAAGTGGGCCACATCGTCCAAACGCGTGGTCAAGAGAACAGCGACAAATGCGACCACGCAAAATAGCATCACCTTGAGGTATTGGCTAAGTAAAAAACGCCAAATGATAGGAATCATCGATTTCTGACCTATGTTTTTGTAGTATAAATATGATACATTAATTCTTGGTTTTGTTACAATGGATGTAACCGTTCATCCCCTATGAACGCGAAGATCGCGAAGGAAGCGAAGAATACGCGAAGGAAATTTTACTGAGTAAAGTCATAAAAAAAAGTAAAAGAAAGAACAGTGGCAAAAAAATCAATTTAAATTTTTTTTTATTTTCTTCGCGTATTCTTCGCTTCCTTCGCGATCTTCGCGGTTAACAGACAGAGGTGAACGGTTACGTTACAATGGATCTTGAGATGGATAAAATCTGGTATATTATTATCAATGGAGATGAGGGAGGACCTTATTCTCTGCGGGAGTTAGCAGAGGATTCCCGCCTAACTCAGGATACTCTCGTTTGGAAAGAGGGATTTGAATCTTGGGTGCCCATTCATGATGTCCCCGAATTGAATGAGCTGTTTAAAGAAGAAATTCCTATGGAAGAGGAGGACGAAGAGAAGGGGAGAGGATCGCACGGTGTAGGTCCACCTGATAAAGAACTTGTTATCGATTTTCAAAAAGAACCTTCATACCTCTATTTTTGGTTGGTTATTGCTGCTATCGTCATAACTTATGTCCTTTATGAACTTTATTGGTGGAAATGAGTGGGCTAGTTCAAACTGTTCTTGCTTTCATAAAAACCCATTGGGATGAAAACAAACCAATCCTTTTGGGGTTGTCTGGGGGGCCAGATTCACTGGTGCTTCTTTATCTTCTTCTGGAGTGCCAGAAAAAATGCAAATTTACCCTTGGAATCGCACACATAGATCATGGTTGGCGCCCCGAAAGCGAACAAGAAGCTACCCAACTTGAAAACCTCTCAAAGGAACTGAATATCCCTTTTTTTGTGAGAAAGCTAAATCCAGAAAAACTCAAAGGAAATCTTGAAGCCTCTAGCAGAGAGGAACGACTTAATTTTTTTCGAGAACTCTCTAAAAAGCATAACTACCAAGCAGTGATTTTAGCCCACCAACAAGATGATCAAAAGGAAACAGTTCTAAAAAATATTCTCGAAGGGGCAAACTTGTCCTCCTGCACTGGTATGCATAAGACTACACAAATTGACGGGCTCACCATTTGGCGTCCTCTTTTAGATATTTCCAAAAAAGCACTTTTGCAGTGGGTGGAAGAGCATCATGTGACTCCTTTTTTCGATAAAACAAATTTTGATGAGAAGTTCCTTAGGGCAAGAATGCGGGCACTGATCATCCCAGAACTGAGCAGAATGTTTGGAAAAAAAATTCACAACAATTTGCTTTCCATTGGACAAGAAGCACAAGAGTTGCAGGCGTTTCTGCAAAACCACCTTGATTCCTGTCTGCAATCTATTGAAACGGGCACCTTTGGGTCCTTCCTGGATTGCAATCAACAGCAAAATGTAAATACTCCCTTTGAAATCAAATATCTCCTCCGGAAAGTCGCAGAGCGGGAGCGCTGCTGTCTGCCAAGGGAGATTTTGACAAAAGCTGCTCATCACCTGATTCTCCGTTCTGCAAATCGTAAATTTTCAGTTGGAAAACATTCGATTTTCGTAGATCGAGGTCGTTTCTTTGTCACATCAAAGGTATTTACTGCTCTTCCCCAAGAAAAAGCCACTCTTAAGGATTCATTTTGCTTTGGAAACTGGATTGTCTCTGTCGAGGACTACTCAGTTCCTCCTGAAAAAACCAGCTCCAATTGGAAAGCTATATGGAATGGACAAGCTGAAGTAGTGTTACCCATCACAAGAAAAGGGTACGAAATTGGCCCCCCAAAGATGAATACCCCATATCCGCGAACCTCTTCTCTCAGTAAATGGTGGAACAATCACAAGATTCCCGCATTTCTTCGAGAAGCGACACCGGTAATTTGGGTTGATGATGATGTTGTTGCTCATGAGTTTTTGACCGGCAGGCAAAACCCACCACAACTACAGAAAGGAGAACGTTGGCAAAAGATTCGTATTGTTCGAAAAGATTTTCCCTTTGTCAATTTCGTTGAAAACGAATAAGTTATGTGATATAATATAAGGAAGAGAGGAGGGTAGTAATCGTCTTTTACTGTGATATGATTGACTCTCAACTGTTTATAGTCTCAGGAATAACAAAAAAAAATCATACTTTAGGTTCTCATGGCTGAAAATAAAAGAGATGACACGAAAAAAGGATTCCCTGGGGGATTTGTTTGGTTTTTAATGGCAGCGTTTATTCTGGCCTTGATGGTCCAGAATTTTATTGATACCAAATTTGCTAACGTTTCGTTTAGCTATCAATTGGAACACGTCGTCAACCTCCAATTGATCCAACCAGAAGATAGTCGCAAGACAGCTCTTAATGACAATCTAGTCACCTTTAGCGGAAAGTTTCGCGACCGCCTAACAGAGGAGGGGAAAAGTCGATATAAATACCTCGAACTTCTCAATGTGAATCACAATCTGATTACTGAAAAAGAACGAATTAACGAAGAGCTTAAGACGTCCCAAGAGAAGATAGCTGATTCGACAGATCTCTTTCTCCATTTGACAGGGATTGCGGTTCCAAAAACCGGCTATGTCGTTGTTAGTGACTTGTACAGTAACATAGACGAAAAAGATCACAGCGTCATCCTAAAGAAACTCTCCTCAAAGCAAGTTCCGAGTCTTCCCGAACTCAGAAATAAGTACACCAACATCGTTGAGGGACCATCGGAAAAAAGTGTCGCAGAATTCGGTGCTGATCTGACAATTCTGATCCGTAATTTCCGATCTCACACCCTTGGAATAGGTAATGAGTCCGTTAAGCGCCTTTTAAGAACAATCGAAAAAGAAGTTGACGATGTCAATACCGGAAGTACGACGATCGCCTTGAGGTTGGCAGTATACGATAAGGCTCTAGGCCAGCTGGTAGGTGTTGTTGATCAGATGACACATGTTGAGGATAATGCCCGCCTTAGTCAGCTCCGTAGTGTTCGCGACTATATGGAATCTGTTGATGAATACAACCAACTCTCAACAAAGCTCGATGAAAATCAAGCTCAATTAGAAAAAGCACGCCAGGCGGTTTCTAATGTGATCTGGTTTTTTGATGGCAAGGAAGTCTCAACAAAAGCTCTGGAGCGACAGGACCCTGAAAAGTTTAACTATTGGTTCATCAATGCCAAAAAGGAGTGGGAAAGTTTTAACGAAAATCGTGGAGGGGTATTTAAGGCACCCGATCAGCCTCTAAATGCTGTTTTGGAGAAGACCTTTAAAAGCGAGGAGCCGGCACCCAATTACATGAGCTACCTCATCACAATTCTACCGATATTACTGGTGGTTGTGGTTCTCTATTTCATTTTTTCTCGCCAGATGAAAGGAATGGGCGGCAATGCCATGAGCTTCGGGAAGTCACCAGCTAAATTGCTTACCAAAGATAAGAACAAAGTTACCTTCAAAGATGTTGCTGGAGTGGATGAGGCACTAGAGGAACTTGAGGAGATCGTTGAGTTTCTCAAGAATCCGGATAAATTTACATCTCTCGGTGGCCATATCCCGAAAGGAGTTTTGTGTATTGGTCCTCCAGGTACAGGAAAAACCCTAATTGCTAAAGCTGTAGCAGGGGAGGCCGATCGACCCTTTTTCTCCATTTCAGGTTCTGATTTTGTCGAAATGTTTGTCGGGGTTGGTGCAAGCCGCATCAGGGATATGTTCGATCAAGCGAAAAAGAACGCTCCTTGTATCGTCTTTATCGATGAAATCGACGCCGTGGGTCGACATCGCGGTGCTGGAATAGGAGGGGGACATGATGAAAGGGAGCAGACCTTAAACCAGCTCCTTGTTGAGATGGATGGTTTTGATACCAATGAAGGTGTGATTATCATTGCAGCAACGAACCGGCCCGATGTTCTCGATACAGCGTTACTACGGCCCGGACGATTTGATCGACGAGTGATGATTAATCTTCCCGACATAAAAGGACGCTTTGAGATCCTGAAAGTTCATGCAAGAAAAATCAAGATGGATGAGTCTGTCGAGCTGATGAAGCTTGCTCGTAGTACCCCTGGATCATCGGGTGCTGACCTCGAGAACATTCTTAATGAGGCTGCCCTTGTTGCGGCGAGTAAAGAGAAAACCGCTGTCACCACGATAGATGTGAACGAAGCTCGTGATAAAGTTCTTTTTGGTAAAGAGCGCCGCAGTCTTGAAATGGATGATAATGAGAAGCGTACTACCGCGTATCATGAGTCGGGACATACGGTTGTAGGGTTGACAGTGGAGCATTCCGATCCCGTGGATAAAGTTACGATTATTCCTAGAGGAATGTCTCTAGGTGCTACCTTATTCCTACCCGAGAAAAATCGTCTTAGCTATTGGAAAAAAGAGCTTGTCGACCAGCTTGCAGTCCTTATGGGAGGGCGTTGCTCTGAAGAGATTTTCGTTGGTGATGTTTCCAGTGGGGCACAGCAAGATTTCGAAAGTGCAACCCAGATCGCTCGCAGTATGGTTTGTGAATGGGGTATGAGTGATAAATTGGGAACGGTGACCTATGATGATCGGTCGGAAAGAAGTCAATACCCCATGATGGGACATTATGAGAAAAAATACTCTGAAGAAACAGCCCAAACGATCGATGATGAAGTGCGGAGAATCCTTAATGAGGCGCATCAACGAGCCTATGGGATTATAAAGAAATTCCGAGAGCAAGTTAAACTTATGGCTGAAATGCTTATGGAGTTTGAAACCTTAGATAGTGTAGACATCAGAAAGATTTATAATAAGGAGTGGGATATTGAGGCGAAGCGAGCAAGGTTAAAGGAACTTGAAGAGTCTCATAAGAAGAAACCTGCAACTCCACCACCACCACCTCCACTAGAAGGCGTGCAGCCTTCGCCATCGAATGGTAAACCTCCACCTTCGCCGGAGCTGCCTCACGACGTCAGAGTGTAGAGATTCCGAATTTGGGAGTACGAGGGCTTGTCACCGTTTTGTTATCCTCTGTGGTTAAAATCAAAGTTCGAAGTCGGTACCGAGGTTAGGAGCTGGGCAAAAATAACTTGCACATTTCTGCTAACACATCATCTTCATCTGCTTTGTTGCAAATTCTTGAAAACTAATAAGTTGTCTGCGAATTTGCGCCTCGCATCTGAAGCGTTGT
>JAAKFP010000250.1 GCA_011065005.1 Chlamydiota bacterium
CGCGGTTTTCCTTTCAGAGCGTCTGCAAGAGCATCCCATATTCGCCAACTTTGCTTCCTGGCTGTTGAGATATAGCTTCGTATTCGGCAGAAAACCTGTCCCCCTTCAAATGTACGGAAACAAGCTGATACCTTCTGTTTCAATTTCACCATCCTGATATCCTGCTCACCCTGATCATTTGTAAAGGGCACTGAAAAGTCATAGACAAACCTCAGAACACATTCATAATTATCTGCAAGACGATCTAACAGATTCTTACCAACTCGTTGCCTTCGTCTACCCAGTAATTATGAGTCGTGAAAATTTCCCTAGGTAATCGGGCGAAATAGCATTAAAGTTTTTCTTTTTCAGTTCAAATCTCATAGCTCGCGTCGAGCTCTCTTCTGAGTGCTTTCAGAGCAATTTGCACGCTTTGGGTTCCAATCAGAATCCCCTCTTCATGCCGGAAAACAGGGTTATTTTCCAGTTCCAGATAATCATTTGGCTGAAGAATATCCTCGGGAGTTAGATTGGGAACGATACCCCTCCCTAGAGTGAATAGTTTTTTCTTTTGCAACTCAACGATCTCCTCGAGGAGATGTTCGATTTTTTCCCAGTTTTTTTTCGTATTATCCATTGTTCTTTTTACTCTTCTCTTTTCGTTTTCTTTGAAAAAAATCCTGCAAAAGCCTCGCGCTGCACTCCTCAAAAACCCCTCTTTTCGTTGCTATAGCATGTGTGGGATGCGTGATTGCAAATAGGTCGACCCAGCTTCCATTCGCACCATGTCGTATGTCTGGGGCGCCCCAAATCAGATTTGACACCCTTGCGAGCAACATCGCTCCGGCACACATACTACACGGTTCAATGGTACAGTACAGCGTTGTCTCATTAAGGCGCCAATTTTCCATCGCGGCCTCTCCTGCGGTGATGCATAACATTTCAGCATGAGCGGTAGCGTCTTTAAGCATTTCCACCTGATTATGCCCTCGAGCGATCACTCTTCCCTCTTTTACGAGAACGGCGCCGACGGGCACCTCATCAATTTGATACGCCTTCCACGCTTCTTTTAAGGCTTCAAGCATGAATTTTTCGTCGTTATTTTCCGGTTTTATTGAAAAAGGAAATGGTTCACCCATAAGACTCTCGTAATCATCTTGCAACACTGAATAACGGTATGTTATATACGTTTTTCATCACCGTTTGCAATAGATAACTTAGATAAAGGCTGTGAATGGAAAACGAACATCCCTTCTATGGGACAGATATTTATCGTGACAGAGAACAGGACTATATCAATAAGCTCCTCAGAAAATACAAAAGTGAACCCGTTTCTGAAGATCTTAAGAAGAAGATCTGGGACGAACTTCAGAGAGAAAAACACTTAGGAAGGATCAAAATCCCCTTTAAAGTAGTGATCCGCAAAGATCCTTCTGGGGTATTTCCTGAATACATTGACGTACGCCTCGACACAAAAGTTTAAGTGGCGTTTAACCGTTCCTCTTGACACAAATCTCTCAATATGTTACAATATTAGTTTCATGAAGAAGATAAAATCGTTTAACATACTGGGGGTCGAATGTCTCTAGACAAAGGTACTAAAGAAGAAATCACAAAGAAGTTCCAGCTTCACGAGAAAGACACCGGTTCAGCAGATGTACAGATCGCGATCCTTACTGAACGCATCACCGAGCTAACCGAGCATCTTAAGCGTTGTCCTAAGGATCATGCATCGCGGCTAGCCCTTTTGAAGCTTGTCGGGCAGCGGCGTCGCTTGTTGGATTATCTTAATTCAACGGATACTGGAAGGTATCAGACGTTGATCACAAAGCTGAAATTAAGAAGGTAACGAAGATAAGAAGTTATTAAAGGCAGCTAGCAAAGCTGCCTTTACTGTATGATAGTGGGATATTGGAGGGGTATGTAGAAATCAGAAAACACACTTTAATGGGTTAAAGTCTGCTTTCTGAATTCTATACGTTCTTCCTCTCTGAATTACATCCCCAAAACACATTCCCAAAATCTGCTGTGGTTCATACTGAACTGAGAGAAGCGATGCTGGGGTAAACACTGATACTAATTTGGAGAATAAACCATGGAAAAACATATCAAAAAAGTTGTCGTTGGTGAAGAAGAGATCACCTTTGAAACCGGAAAAATTGCTAAGCAAGCAAATGGTTCGGTAATTGTTCGTGCTGGAGAAACGATCGTTTTCTCTGTAGCATGTGCAGCTGCGAAACCTTCAGAAAATATCGATTTCTTCCCATTACGCGTCGATTACCAAGAAAAGTTTTTCTCTGCCGGAAAAACACTTGGAGGATTCATTAAACGGGAAGGACGTCCTTGTGAAAAAGAAACCCTCGTTTGTCGATTGATAGACCGACCACTTCGCCCTATGTTTGAAGAGGGTTATTACAACGAGACACAGATTCTCAACTATGTTTGGTCCTACGATGGTGTCAACTCACCTGAGCCTCTTGCCATTTGTGGATCGTCCGCAGCATTAGTAATTTCTGACATCCCTCTGATTAAGCCTATAGCGGGAGTTCGGGTAGGTATGGTCAATGGGCAATTTATTTTAAACCCCACAGTTCAGCACCAAAAAGAGTCGGTGTTAGACCTCATCATCGCAGGTACTGAGGATGCGGTTCTTATGATTGAAGGGTACTGTGACTTCCTTACCGAAGAACAGGTCATTGATGCGATCTCGATTGGGCACAGTGGAATCAAAACCATATGCGAAGCTCTCCAAGAATGGCAAGACCTCCTTGGTAAACCAAAAAATCGTTCCCACCGAAAGATCATTCCTGAAGAGGTGATAAACGCTGTTGATGAGATCGCCAAGCCCCTACTTGAAAAGGCACTAAAGATTGCTGATAAGGGAGAAAGAGAAGAAGCTCTTGGAGATGTTCACTCCAAAGTACATGAAGAGCTATGCCCAGAAGGTGAAGAGCCAAAGTTTGATCCCTCTCATGTTACTGCAGCAATAAAGAAAGTCTCTTCAAGATACATGCGTCAGATGATCCTCGATGAAAAAGTCAGAAGTGATGGAAGATCATCCACAGACATACGGTTCATTGATGTCGAGCAAGGGTTGATCCCTCGCGCACACGGCAGCTCCCTTTTCACCCGTGGAGAAACGCAAACTTTGGCGGTTTGCACACTGGGTGGAGAGAACATGGCACAACGTTTTGAAGACCTAGAAGGTGAAGGAGCCCGAAAGTTCTACTTGCAATACTTCTTTCCTCCATTTTCTGTTGGAGAAGTGGGCAGGATGGGCCCTCCAGGAAGACGTGAAGTTGGTCACGGCAAACTTGCTGAGCGCGCTTTAACAGCGATATTGCCCCCCAAAGAGGATTTCCCTTATACCATCCGCCTTGAATCCAACATCACAGAATCGAACGGATCCTCCTCTATGGCCTCTGTATGCGGTGGATGCCTCTCGCTAATGGATGCCGGCGTGCCAATCAAACGCCCTGTTTCTGGTATTGCCATGGGCCTCATTATGGAAGGAGACAAGTATATTATCCTTTCCGATATTTTAGGCATTGAAGACTCTCTTGGTGACATGGACTTCAAAATCACAGGAGACCATGAAGGGATCACCGCGTTCCAGATGGACATAAAAGTTGAAGGGATCACGATAGACATCATGCGTGCCGCTTTGGCCCAAGCCAAGGAAGGACGAGTACATATCCTCAACAAAATGCTGGAAGTATGTCCTAAACCTAAAACTGAGATGTCTGCGTATGCTCCTCGCATCGAGATAATCAAAATCAAGCCTAGCAAGATCGCCACAGTCATCGGTCCTGGTGGAAAACAGATCCGCGCCATCATCGAGGCAACAAGCGTTGAAATAAACATTGATGATGAAGGACTGATTAGCATCACTTCTCCCGATTTAGAATCGATCGAAAAGGCAAAAGAGATCATCGGACAACTAACAGCTGAAGTGGAAATCGGGAAAGTCTACTCCGGAAGGGTTTCTTCTGTCGTCCCATTTGGTGTGTTTGTCGAAATACTCCCTGGGAAAGAGGGTCTATGTCACATCTCTGAATTCGATACCGTACGAATTGAAAACATGAATGATCATGCTAAGGTTGGTGATACGGTCTCTGTCAAGGTACTGGACATCAACGAGCGTGGTCAGCTAAAACTCAGCAGGAAAGCTCTCCTCCTAAAGAAAGAGTAAGCCCCGGGATTACGACCTAAGGAGCTGGGCAAAAATAAGTTGTACATTTCTGGTGACACAACGCTTCAGATGCGAGGCGCAAATTCGCAGACAACTTATTAGTTTTCAAGAATTTGCAACAAAGCAGATGAAGATGATG
>JAAKFP010000251.1 GCA_011065005.1 Chlamydiota bacterium
TTAACCTAGAAAACGCAGATATCCAATACAATCATAGCATGCTATAAATGCATTTTTTGGAACGTAAAAATGTCTTCGACTACATTTTTTGGAACGTAAAAATGTCTTCGACTACATTTTTTGGAACGTAAAAATGTCTTCGACTACATTTTTTGGAACAAAAAAGTGGAAAAAAAGAAGTTGTTCTAGCATAATGGGGTCATGGATAGACGACTATTTGAACAGCTAGAGGCGTGGAAAATTAAAGATAGACGGAAACCGTTGATTTTAATGGGTGCCCGTCAGGTTGGTAAGACTTTCCTCTTGCAGCAGTTTGCTCGGGAAAAGTACCGCAACCATGTTTATTTGAACTTCGAGGACACTCCAGCCTTGAAGAAGTTGTTTGAGGAATCGCTACAACCTAAGGACATTCTTCGGAATATTTCGATTGAATCGAATTTAAAGATTGAGCCTGGGGAGACACTGCTGATTTTTGATGAGATACAGGAGTGCCCAAGCGCATTGAACAGTCTTAAGTATTTCTGTGAATCCGCCAACGAGTACCATATCTGTGCCGCAGGTTCCCTATTAGGGGTGAAGCTGATGCATACCAAAGGCTTTCCTGTTGGGAAGGTAGATTTCCTGCATTTGTATCCTCTAGGTTTTTTTGAATTCTTACAAGCAGTAAACGAAACAGAGCTTTACGAATATCTACAAGAATATCAGGATGTCACACCACTTTCTGAATTCCTTCACGATAAACTTATACGTTTGTTTAAAGTCTATATGTTTGTTGGCGGCATGCCGGAGGCTGTGGCTAATTATATCGATGTGGGAAATTACTCTAATGTTAGTGAAATCCATCAGGCAATTCTAAATGCTTATAGCTTAGATTTCGCCAAACACGCTCCCAAAGATCAGCTAATGAAGATTAGTCAGGTGTGGGATTCTATCCCAGGACAGCTTGCCAAAGAGAATAAGAAGTTTATCTATTCTGTCATTCGCAAGGGGGCGCGAGCTCGGGAGTATGAGCTTGCGATTCAGTGGTTAGTCGAAGCTGGTCTGATTTACAAAGCATATAATGTTTCTACGCCAAAACTGCCTTTAGAAGCTTATGTTAATTTTGAGTTTTTTAAGATCTATTTATTGGACGTTGGGCTTTTGGGGGCAATATCCCACTTGTCTCCGAAGGCAATTATCGATGGTAATGCCCTATTTCAAGAATTTCGCGGTGCATCAACAGAAAACTATGTGGCGCAGGAGCTCGTCCGAAGCCGGTATGGGCTCTATTATTGGACCAGTGCGGGTAAAGCGGAGTTGGATTTTCTCATTCAGCATAATGATACTATCTACCCTCTAGAAGTTAAATCAGGAAACTCTGGAAGAAAAAAGAGTCTACGCGTTTACGGTGAACAATATCATCCTAAGTTGCTAGCTAGGACCTCGCCCATGAATCTTAGAAAAGACGGAGATGTGTTGAATTGTCCACTTTACCTACTTAGCCGATTGGGTTGTTATCTGGACAGAATTTGATCATGCCTTTTTTATTAATGGGATAAGCCACAAAGCAATCACGTAGGCTACTCCGGCGATGAGGGCTATCGTTGCTCCTCCCGGCCAATCTAAGTGATAGGCAAAAGCGGTGCCTGAGAGAGCAAATAGACTGCTTAAACCTACAGCAATCATCATCATACGAGAAAGGCGAACCGTCATAAGGTTGGCGATGGCAGCGGGTATGGTCAACATCGTCATGACTAAGATGATCCCTACGACTTGTATCAAGAGGACGATTGATATCGCTGTTAAAACCAACAGTAAAAGATACAAAGTATTCACCGGAACGCCCTGAAGCTGGGCTTGCTCTTCATCAAAGCAGATTGCCAAAAACCGCTTGTGCAGGCAAAAGGCCGAAACAAGGATAATCAAATCTAAAGTTGCTAAGATAAACAAGTCGGTTTGGGAAACCCAAAGGATGTTTCCGATCAAAAAATTTGTCAGTTCGACATTAAAGCCGGGAGTTTGAGAAATAAAAATCACTCCCGTAGCCATTCCCACAGACCACAAGGCAGCAATAACAGAATCCTCTCTTTGGCGGTAATGTAGATGGATCCATCCGATGATCAGAGCCGAAACGATAGCAGCGACCAAGGCTCCCAAGAGAGGAGAAACCCATGTCACCCCTTTAGACCTTTCCAGCCACAAGCACATTCCTATGCCACCGAGGACGGAATGGGCAATCCCGCCGCTGATGAAAACAATCCTTTTTACAACGACATAGGAGCCAATAATTCCGCTGACCACAGATGCCAGAAGCCCTGCGATGATTGCTGACAACAACAAAGGATTACTGCGTACTGCTTCTATAAATGACAACATCTTTTTTCTTATCCTCCAGCCAAAGGGGGGTGGTAAAGGCCGATTGCAAAGTGTTCACAAACCTCTTCAGGTTGCATAGAAATCACGTTATTTCGAACACAAAGAACTCTGTCCACTTGATCAATAGCGGTTCGTAGATGATGCGTGACCATGAGGATGGCGATTTCTCCTTTTAGCTCCTCAAGGATACTGTAAATCTCCCTTTCAGCCTGGGAGTCCACACTTGCCGTTGGCTCGTCGAGTAACAACAGCTCCGGCTGAGTAACCAAAGCCCTGGCGATCAAAGCTCTTTGGGCTTGACCTCCTGAAAGCGTGCCAAACGCATGGCTCTTGATGTTCGACAATCCAACTTTCTCTAACATCTCATCGGCAGCATCTAGGTCCTTGGAATGAAACTTTCCATACCAGGGAAGGTGAGACAATCGCCCCGATAAAACAAGTTCCTTTACAGAGATGGGAAATAGACGATCAAAGCGCAACCCCTGCGGAACATAAGCGATACGGCTTTGGGAATATTGTGGCGCCGACCCAAAAACTTCAATTGTTCCGTAGTCAGGTTTGAGAAATCCCATGATCAGCTTCAATAGCGTTGTTTTTCCTCCACCATTGGGACCGAAAACTCCCACGAATTCTCCAGAGTTTATGGAAAAAGTAACCCCTTCCAAAACTTTTTGCTCTTGGTAGGAGAAACTGACATTTTCCAAAGATAGTACTTGTTTCATAGGAATCCTGTCTTGATCGCAGACTCGTAGTGTAGCATTATTGCTTATTGGGCAGCAATACTCTTGGCGATGTGGAGCATATTTTCAAAATAATTTTCGTCTAAAGGATCTAATTCGACAACTTCTGCATCGAGCTCTTCAGCGACCAGGCGTGCCCCTTTGCTCAGGTGCTGAGCTTGAATAAAAACGACTTTTGCTCCCATCTCCCGAGCCCGATTAAGAACTTCCGTCAGATGCTGAGGGGTAGGCTCTTTCCCCTCAAATTCGATCGAAAGCTGCATCAAGCCATAGTCTCGACAAAAGTAAGCATATGCAGGATGGGAGACAAGGAAAGAACGACTTTTCGCCTGTTGTACTATGCTCCCAATCTGGACGTCTAACCCATCAAGCTTTTGCTGAAACTTCCGCAAAGATTTCTCATACCGCTCAGCATGCTCCGGATAATGCTGACTTAAAGTTGCAGCAATCACCTCCGCCTGCTTCTTGACTAACCTCGGACTAAGCCAGATATGCGGATCCTTACAGTTATGATGGTGACAGTGAACATGCCCTTTCTCATCAATTAGATCGATACCCTTCCTCATATCGATCACCTCCATTTCAGGGTTGTAACTCTTTAAAGCCTGGAAGGCGCGCGCTTCAAAAGACTCCCCGATCTGAAACCAAATGTCAGCTTTACTCGTAGCTAAGATCTGCCTTGTTGTTGGCTCATACGAATGGGGACTCCCGCCCGTAGGAACCATCAAATCCACGTCAATAGTATTGCCAGCGATCTCTTCAACAAAAAATTTGTAAGGAGCAATACTCACAACTACAGAACGAGACAACGGCCGAGGCTCATCTTCTCTCTTGCAAGAAGAGAAAAACGTCACAACAAACAAGACTAAAAACAAGGAAATGCAAACCCGAAAAGTCATCATAAACATGAAAATTAAAGAATATAATCTACAAATATGCCCCAAACGACAGATACTTATCAAGCGCAACTTCTCATAAAGTTGAGGTAAATCGTGTCCGTGCCCGCGTGCGTGCCCGTGCCCGATTTTCTTGGACATTGAATATAAACCTAAAAAACGCAGTTGAAAACGATCTCTAAGCACAATCTCTTGGCCCATAACCGCTTACAATGGAGGGCCCCTTCACCGTATGGGAATGTGACCCTCCATTGTAAGCAGTTATGAACCAAAATCTTG